>JBFGZP010000063.1:0-13634 GCA_041586695.1 Thauera sp. | reverse complement strand
GGCAACCGGGGTGAGCTGGTCGGGGTGGAGGGATTCGAACCCCCGACATCTTGCTCCCAAAGCAAGCGCGCTACCGGACTGCGCTACACCCCGAGAGCCGCGAACTATACATGCCTCGTGCACCGGCGTCAAACGGATTCGAGCACGTGGTGCGCGCGTTGAAAAAACCCCTACGGCATGAGCTGTAAGGCGTGCCGCGAGTTTTCCGCCATGCTATTGGCGTGAGCCGGAATCGACGCCGCACGCGCTGCCGATCGCGCCGGATCAGGCGCGGGCAGCCAGGTGTGCGGTGCGGACCACTCGCACCAGGTTGGCGAGCAGCCAGGCGAACTCGATGACCATGAGCAGTCCCGCGGCCTGGCCCGCCGGGGCGACGAAGACCGCGGCGATGAGCGTCGCCAGCGTCAGCGTGCGCAGCCTCAACTGGGCCCGCACCGGTCCGTCGGGGAGCAGCTTCTTCATGTTGGGCGCCTTGATGCCCTTCTGGCTCAGGTGCAGCCAGGAGAGAAAGGGCACGATCTTGTACAGCATCGCGCTTATCGCGCCACCAAAGGCGCCGTGCAGGATCAGCACGCCAGCGAGCACGGGTATGTAGTCGGCATCGAAGGCGAGCGAAGCGAGCAGTACGACGAGCCCGCCAATCGCGGCCAGCATCGCCTGGCGGAAGGTGGCGAAGGGCGCGTCGGGGCGGCTGCGGCGCGAGCGCGACTGCAGGTTCAGCGTGACGCCGGCGAACGCCGCAGCGAGCCCGAGCAGCACGACGGCCGCGAGGGCGACACCGGCGTCGATCGAGGCCGCCATCGCCGCCGACCACAGCACGAGCATCGTCAGCACCGCAGGCGCCCAGGAGGCGGTAAATCGCGCCGGATAGGCCGGGGTAATCTGGAACATCGGCACGACGACCCAGCTCGTGCCGGCGAGGAGTACGGCCGCCCAGCCCATCCAGCCCCAGCCAGCGTGCAGATCGACAAGCGTCGGCAGGGGCAGGGGGAGGGCGAACCCGCGCCCGAGCGCAAGCGCAAGCAGCAGTCCGAGGGTGGCCGTGATGCCCAGGCCGACAAGGGCAAGGCGCAGGTCTCGCGGGCTGCGACTGCTGCCGACCGCTGCCGGCGCGTGCCTCAGGCCGAGCATGGCCGCGGCGAGAAAGAGGGCGAGCCCGCCAAGGAGGAGCAGGGCGCCGGTGACGATTGCCCCCGGCGAACCGCGCCCCAGCCCCCAGGCCAGGCTGGCAGCGCCCGCGGCGACGAGGACATGAGTGAACCCGGCCACGCGCAAGGGGGCGGGGATACTGGCGCCAGCAACCACCGGCAGTATCTGCAACAGGGCCCCGAGCATCACCTGCAACATGAAGCCGGCGGCCATCAGGTGCACCACCGCGAGCGCGCCCGGCGTCCACCGCGAACTCAGGACGCCGGCGTCGAAAAGCAGCACCAGACCCGCGGCGACGCCGAACAGCGGCGCCGTCAGGAAGAAGCGCAGCGGCGCCGAAATCGGTGGTGTGTCTTCGTAGGCGAGCCCCGGGTTGGCTCCGCTCATGGCGGGGTGATGAGGATTTCCACCGCCCCGTCCTCGCGGAACGCGGCATCGTGGCGGTAGCCGTCGCGATCGAGCACGCGCAGCAGAGGATGCGGCATGCGGTCGAGGAGCAGGCGCACCTCGTCGCCCGTCTTCAGGTCCGCTATCGCCTCCATGGCACGCTCGAAGGGTTCCGGCGGTTCGAGGCCGCGTGCGTCGACGACGATCGTGCTCATGCTGCATGCTCCCTTTGCAGGCACTGCGACAAGTCCTCGGCGAGTTCGGCGCGCTCGGCGGCGAGGCGAAGATCGCACATCGGATAGAGGATGCTCTCTTCCTTCATGTTGTGTTGCTGCATCATCAGCAGCAGTGTTTCTGCCTCGCCGGCGAAGTCGTCGGCGCTGCGCTGCGCGAGCGCCGCCTGCAACTGCCCGAGCATGGCGCGCATGTCGGCGTGTTCGCCGCGCATGACCTGGGTCGGGCCGCCCGTCATGCCGGTGACGGCCTCGAAACGCGGGAAAAGCCGCTGCTCCTCGGCATCGAAATGTGTGTTCAGGGCGGTGGCAAACTCGAGCAGGGCCTGTTCGGCCGCAGCCCAGTCGCCGCTGGCGGCGAGGGTTTCGGCGCGGGCGAAGGCGTGATCGCAATCGCGATGGTCGTGAGTCATGATGTCGGCAATCGTGGTCATGGTCGGCTCCGGGGGCGATGAATTCATTCTCCGTGGATGCGGCCGGCCGGCATTGATACGAGTCAAGTCTGTTCGAAGCACCTGCCGTGCGGATCGCCGGGCCGAGCGGGCAGGGCCCGAATGCGGGCACAATGATCCCTCTGTCCGATCCGGAAAGCGAATGTCACCAGCGCACGCGCCGGGGGCCTGGGGGCGAATCTTCCTGCCCTTTGCGCTCGGCTATTACCTCTCATACCTGCTCCGTACCGTGAATGCCGTGATCTCGCCCGAGCTCACGCGCGAGCTCGGCCTCTCGGCGGCCGATCTCGGCCTGCTGACCAGCACCTACTTCCTCGCCTTCGGCCTCGCGCAGGTTCCGGTCGGCATCGCTCTCGACCGGCTGGGCCCGCGCCGCGTCGAGGGGGGGCTGCTGCTTCTGACCGCAGCGGGGGCGGTCGCCTTTGCGCTGGGCGATTCGATGGGCTCGCTGAGCGGCGCGCGCGCGCTCATCGGTCTCGGCGTGTCGGCCTGCCTGATGGCGAGTCTGAAGGGCTTCGCCATGTGGTACCCGCCCGAACGCCAGAGTTCGATGACCGGCTTCATCATGGCGGCCGGCGCGCTCGGCGCCCTCACCGCGAGTGCGCCGGTCGAGGCCATCCTGCCCGTGCTGGGCTGGCGCGGGGTGTTCTGGGTCATCGCCGGCGTCGCGCTGGCAGCGGCGGTGTTCGTTATTCGATCCCTGCCCGACGAGGCCGCGCATGCCAGCCGGGATTCGGTCGCCGCGGCCCTGGTCGTGGTGGGGAGGATCTACGCTTCGCCTGCGTTCCTGCGCTTTGCCGCCTCGTCGACCTTCTTCGTTGGCGGCTTCATGGCGATGCAAAGCCTGTGGGCGGTGCCCTGGCTCATGAACGTCAGCGGACTCGATCTCGCCGAGGCCGCAAGCATGCTCGTGGTCCTCAACGTCGGCATGCTGTCCGGGCAGTTGTCGATCGGCATGCTTGGCACCCGGCTGGCGCGACGAGGCGTGCACGCCCTGCAGATGCTGCAATGGGGGTACGGCGGAATGCTGATCGTGCAGTTCGCAATCCTGTTCGGGATCGGGCCGCTCGCGCTGCTCTGGTTCCTGCTCGGCATGCTGTCGGCCGTCAACGCGCAGGCCTACCTCGCCACCTCGCAGCATTTCCCGCGGGCGGTGTTTTCGCGTGTGAGTACCTCGATCAACCTGATGGCCTTCGCCGGCGCCTTTGTCGTGCAGTGGGGGCTGGGCCTGGGGCTCGATCTGCTGCAGGCCGGTGGGCGGTCGATGGCCGCGGCGCTCAGCATCGCCTTCGGTGGCCTCATCGTGCTCCAGGTTCTGAGCTACCTACCGCTGCTGCCGCTGTTCGGCGCGCGCGTTCGCCCCGCGGAGACGGCGCCGGAGTGATCGGGGGGAGCGGTTGCCGGGTGCGGACGCGCAACTCAGGCGGCGAGCCCGCAAGCGTAGCCCGATGACCACGCCCACTGGAAGTTGTAGCCGCCGAGGTGGCCGGTCACGTCCACGACCTCGCCGATGAAATACAGCCCGGGGCAGTCCCGCGCCTCCATGGTTTTCGACGACAGCGCGCGCGTATCGATCCCGCCGAGGGTGACCTCCGCCTTGGCGTAGCCCTGCGTGCCGGAGGGGACGAGCGGCCATGCCGACAGCGTCGCGGCAATGTCGCGCAGATCGGCGTGGCGGAACTCGTTAATCGGCCGCAGCCAGCCGTGCAGCTCGCACCAGGCGTGGGCGAAGCGGCGCGGCAGGCGCTCGGCGAGCAGGTTCGCGAGCAGGGTGCGCTCGCTCGCGTGTTCGAGCAGCCAGGCTTGCGCATTGATGCCCGGCAGGAGGTCGAGCGCTACCGGCGACCAGTCGGCCGTTTCGTAGGCCTGCGCCTGCCAGTAGCTCGATATCTGCAATATGGAAGGACCGGACAAGCCGCGATGGGTGATCAGCGCCGCTTCGCGGAAGGCGCCGTCATTGCAGCTGGCCTCCACCTCGAAGGAGGCGCCGGACAGCGGCGCGAGACGGGCGAGCGTCTCGGGCGGCAAGGTCAGCGGCACCAGGGCGGGACGGGGCGCGATCACCGGCAGGCCGAACTGCTCGGCAACCTTGTAGCCGAAGGGCGTGGCGCCGATCTTCGGGATCGACAGGCCGCCGCTGGCGATGACCAGGGCATTGGCGGCGAAGCGCCCCCGGCTGGTGCTGACGATGAAGCGCTCGGCATCCGGGTCGCCGCGCTCGATCGCCGTCACCGATGCCGGCATCGCCCAGCTCACGCCGCCGGCATCACATTCGGTGCGCAGCATGTCGATGATCTGTTGCGCCGAGTCGTCGCAGAACAGCTGCCCCCAATCCCTTTCGTGGAAATGGATGCCGTGGCGTTCGACAAGATCGATAAAATCGCGCGCCGTGTAGCGTGACAGGGCAGAACGCACGAAATGCGGATTGCGGCTGAGATAATGTTCGGGACCGACGCGGCGATTGGTGAAATTGCAGCGACCGCCACCGGAAATGCGGATCTTCTCGGCCAGCTTTTCGGCATGGTCGACGAGTAGCACCCGTCTGCCGCGTTGGCCGGCGACGGCCGCGCACATCATGCCGGCGGCGCCGGCGCCGATGATGATCAGATCGAAACCGCGATCCGCGAAAGCCTGCTTCGCCACCTTGGTACCCGCATCAGGGAAAGCGGGGCAGAATACGCAATGTGGTGCGATGCGGCAAATCTGCCGGAGGTTGCGGTGGAGCCGGTCGTGAGCATTCGCGCAGAATCGAAAAACAGCAGAATTGGAGCGCTTTATGACTGAAACCACCACCGGAACGGCCACGACGACGCGCTCACGGCGTCTGGTGCGTCCGGCGATGTGGGCGGCGGGGGTGCTGATCGCCATTGCAGCGATCGCGTTCGTGGCGGTGCCGCCGGTGGTCAAGCACTACTCGGTGAAGCTTGTCGGTGAAACGCTCGGCCGCGAGGTCAGCATCGAGCGTGTCGGCTTCAACCCGTTCACGCTGACGGCCGAGATCGGCGGGCTGCAGGTGAAGGAGGCCGATGGCCAGGCCGAGGCGCTCGGCTTCGACCAGTTGCGTGCCAACCTCGAGATCGAGTCCTTGCTGCGCGGCGGCGTGGTGCTGCGCGAACTGGCACTTGCCGGACCGCGGATCAACCTGGTGCTGGGCGACGATGGCAGGCACAACTGGGCCGATGTCGTCGATCGCATTGCCGCGCGTTTCGACAGCGAGGACGAGACCGGAGAAGGGCCGCTGTTCTCGGTGGGCAACATCCGGCTCACAGGTGGGCGGGTGAGCGTGCACGACAAGGGGCGCGGCCTGGGCCACGAACTGACCGACATCGACGTCGGCGTGCCCTTCGTTTCCAACCTGCCGGTGCAGGTCGATGTGTTCGTCGAGCCGTCGCTGTCGGCCAAGCTCAATGGCGAGCCGCTGCTGCTCAGTGCGCGCACCAAGCCGTTCGCGGACACTCATGAGACCGTGCTCGACCTCGTGCTCAAGGAGTTCGATCTCTCGCCCTGGGTAACCTATCTGCCGTTCGAGCCCCGGTTCCGCCTGCCATCTGCGCTGCTGACGACCGATATCGAGGTCTCGTTCGCGCAGTCGGTCGACGCGCCCCCGGTGGTGTCGATGCGGGGCCCGGTCCGGATCGACGGGCTGACGCTGCAGGACAAGTCCGGCGCGCCGGTGGCGAGCGTGCCCGAGATCGAACTCGAGTTCGCCGATGTGCAGCCCCTGATTCGCCGCTGGCATTTCACCCGACTGCGGCTGATGCAGCCGGAGCTCGATCTCGTCCGGCTCAAGGATGGCGGCCTCAACCTTGGCACGCTGATGCCGGTGGCGAAGGCGCCCGGGGCAAAGGGGCGCAAGCCGGCACGCGGCCAGGCCGGGGCGAAGGGCAGTGCGAAGGCGGTGCCCGCGCAGGAGACGGCAGCGAAGTCTCGCGCTGTCGAGCCGGACTTCCTGCTCGCTGCGTTTCGCATCCGCGATGGCGTGCTGCGCTTCGAGGATCGCAGCCTTGCCGAGCCGTTTCGGATCGGGTTGGGTGCGATCAACCTGGACATGCGCGACCTCGCCACGGATGCCGATGTGCCGGCGGAAATCCGTCTCGATTACGTCAGCGAGGGTGGCGCGAAGCTCAACCACGAGGATCGCCTGCGCCTGAACCCCTTCGAGTTCGAGGGCATGCTGAACTTCGAGCCGATCCAGCTCGCGCGTTTCGCGCCCTACGCTGCCCTTGCGCTCCCAGGTGGAGAGCTGCGCGAGGGCCGGGTCGATGGCGTGCTCCACTACCGCGTCACGCTGGCTGACGACGGCACGCCCGACATCAAGGTGACCGCCGACCGCCTCGCCGCCCGCGATCTGGTGCTGGCGCTCAGGGGGCAGAAGGATGCGGCGGTGAAGGTGCCGCGGCTGGACCTGAGCCAGGCCGTCGTCGATGTCGGCGCCCGCCGTGTAAGAGTGGCCGAGCTGGGCGTGAAGGGGGCGTCGGTGTCGGCGGTGCGTTCGAAGAACGGCGATCTCGACCTGGTGAGCCTTGTCGGCAAGCCTGCGGCAAAGGCGCAGTCCGCCGGGCCCGAGTGGGAGTTGGCGGTGGACCGGCTGGCGCTCGAGGCGGCCTCGCTTCGGCTCGAAGACCGCAGCGTGCCCAAGGCCGTGGTCACGATCGTCGATGGTATCGAGCTCAAGCTCGAGGAGTTTTCCACCGCGAAGGGCAATGCGGCCCGGCTGGAGCTGGAGTCGCGCGTCAACCAGAGCGGCACGCTGGGCGCGCGTGGCAAGCTGGTCCTCGACCCCCTAAAGGCCGAGCTTGAAGTCGATCTGCGTGGTGTCGATCTGCTTCCCTTGCAGCCCTATGTGCTCGAGCAGACCAAGATCGCGATCTCGCGCGGAAGCCTGACCACGACTGGTGCGCTCGACCTGCAGGCCGGGAGCGACGGCGGCCTGGGGGCCAGCTTTCGTGGCGATCTCGCGGTGGCGAACTTCGCCTCGGTGGACAAGCTCAACGCCACCGATTTCCTGCGCTGGCGTGCGCTGCGCCTGGCGGGGATCGACGCCGGGCTCGAGCCATTCTCGCTCAGCATCGAAAAGCTCGCGCTCGACGAGTTCTACAGCCGTCTGATTCTCGATGAACAGGGTCAGTTGAACCTGCGCGAGATTCAGGGCCAGACGGTCACCGCGCCGGCGGCCGAGCTTCCCGCCGGCGAACAGGGCGTGGGCGACGCGCCGCGCGGCGTGGAAGCGGCGGGGGGCGACGGTCGAAATACGGCCGAGCTGCCGCCGCCGAGCGAACCCCTGCCACCGATCCGTATCGGCCGCGTCGATCTCAAGGGCGGCAACATCGCCTTCAGCGACCGCTTCATTCGGCCCAATTACGATGCAAACCTCACAGACATGGCCGGCGAACTCGTCGGTCTGTCGACCGATCCGACCACGCTCGCCACGCTGGACCTGAGTGGCAGGGTCGACAACGCGGCACCGGTCAAGGTGACAGGCGAGTTCAATCCCTTTCGCCAGGACCGCCACCTGGACATCGTCGCCACGGTCAAGGATTTCGAGCTGACCGGGGTGTCGAGCTATTCGGCCAAGTACGTCGGCTACGGCATCGCGCGGGGGAAGCTGTCCGCCGAGCTCAACTACGAGATCGTCGATCGCAAGCTTACCGCGAGCAACCAGATCTTCCTTGATCAACTCGACTTCGGCGATCCGGTCGACAGTCCCGACGCGGTGGACCTCCCGGTGCGCCTGGCCGCGTCCTTGCTCAAGAACAGCCGCGGCGAGATCGATCTTCACCTGCCGATCAGCGGCACGCTCGACGACCCGCAGTTCAGCATTTTCGGCCTCGTCGGCAAGGTGCTGGCCAATATTGTCGCCAAGGCCGCCACCGCGCCGTTCGCCTTGCTCGGTTCGGTCGTCGGCGGGGCGGAAGAGCTGTCCCAGCTCGACCTTGCCCCGGGCGCGGCCGCCCCCGGGCCCGCGCAGGAAGAGAAGCTCGAAATCCTCGCCAAGGCACTGCGCGACCGCCCCGCGCTTCGCCTCGACATCGCCGCGCTCGCCGACCCGGTCGTCGATGCCGAGGGGGTCAAGCAGGCCAGGTTGCAGCAACTGGTGCGCGCCGAGAAGATCAAGGCATTGATCGCCCGCGGCGTCGCGGCGCCAGCGGCGGACGAGGTCACGGTCGGCCCGGACGAGTACCCCGGCCTGCTGCAGAAGGTCTATAGCGAGGCCGAGTTCGACAAGCCCAGCAACATCCTCGGTATCGTCAAGGAACTTCCGCCGGCCGAGATGGAGGCCCTGATCCTCGCCAATACCGCTGTCGGAGAAGCGCAGTTGCGGGCGCTCGCCCAGCAGCGCGCGCAGGCGATACGCGATTGGCTGACGAGCAAGGGCGAGGTTCCGGGCGAGCGCATCTTCGTTCTCGAACCGAAGGTGGAAGCCGCCGCGGGCGGAGGCCAGGTGAGGTTCTCGTTGCGTTGAGGCTCGGACGACCTCATTCGTGCGGGGCCTCGATGAACCCTGCGGCAGCCGCCCTCGCGACAAGTTCTGGAGCGCCTCGATCCGATGCGGGCGAGCCGCCTTGCATCCTGCTCGACCCGTCAGGGTGCACATGGCGGCGACGCACCGCCTGCCTCGAAGGCCCCGCCGATCGCATGCAGGTATCGGGAAGCCCGCCCTGTGATTGAAGATTCGGCCGTCCATGCCGGCGCCATCGACCTCGCCGTACTCGGCGTCATCCTTGCCGCGAGCATTCTTGCCGACACGATCTCGCGACGAACGCACTTGCCGAGGATCTCCCTCCTGGTGCTGGTCGGGATCCTGTTCGCGGCCGTGCGTCAGTACGTTTTCGACGCCAACGGCGTGCCGCCGATCGGGGCGCTGAGCGAGCCGCTGATCGATCTCGCCCTGGTGATGGTGGCCTTTCTGTTGGGGGGGGATCTGTCCCTGCGAAGGCTCAGGACGATTGGCGCCATGATCTTCACCGTGTCCCTTGCCGTAGTCACGACGAGCGCGGTGGTGGTCGGCGCCGGGCTATGGCTGGCGGGCTTCCCGGTGGTGATTGCCGTCTCGCTCGCCGCGATCTCGATGGCGACCGACCCGGCGGCGGTGCGCGAGGCCGTGCGGGAGCATGCGGTGCGCAAGGGCAATTCCCGGGTGGTCCGGCAGGTTCTGCTCGGCGTCGTCGCCATCGACGACGTCTGGGGCGTACTCGGGTTCGGCCTGGCAATGGCGGTGCTGGGCTGGATCATGGCCGGAGACGGGGCGACGGCGCTTGCCGCGGCCTCGTGGGAGCTGGGCGGGGCGCTGACACTCGGTGCGGCGATCGGTATCCCGGCGGCGTGGCTCACCGGCCGCCTGCGCCCGGGCGAGCCGACGCAGGTCGAAGCGCTGGCCGTGGTGCTGCTGCTGGCCGGCCTGTCATCGTGGTTGCAGGTGTCATCGCTGGTGGCGGCGATGTTCGCCGGTTTCATGGTGGTGAACCTGAGCCGTCACCACACTCGCTCGTTCAGGGAAATCGAGCATATCGAGTGGCCGTTCCTGGTCTTCTTTTTCGTCCTCGCCGGTGCCAGCATCGATCTCACCGATGCTCGGGCGGCCCTTTCGCTTTCGTTCGCCTACATCATGCTGCGCCTTGCCGCGCGCTACGCCGGCGGGCGCCTCGGCGTGCGAATGCTGAACGGTGGCTCGGCAGGCCTGCCGAAGAACATCGGCCTGGCCTTGACGCCCCAGGCCGGCGTCGCGATGGGCATGGCGCTACTGGTGGCCGAGCGCTATCCGGCGAGCGCGCCCCTTCTCGTATCCGTGGCGGTGGTGTCCACCGCCTTCTTCGAATTGATCGGGCCCCTGCTGGCCAGGCGCGTGCTGCGCGACTGAAGGGCCGGGTCGCTCGCGGGGCCGCTCATTTCAGCCGCTGCCTGCAGTAGGTTTCCTGCGAAAACAACGACAGCACCAGGGACAGCCCGATGCAGGCGGCGATCAGCAGGAAACCGGCCTGGTAGGCCTCGGGCGGGTAGATGCGTGCGCCGGCCTCGAGTTCGCCCTGCCAGTAGCGGTCGAGCACCCAACCCATCGCCGGCTGCAGCAGCATGCCGCCCATCAGGGGCCCCATGTTGCACACGCCCGAAGCGGTGCCGGTCAGGTGCGGCGGCACCGACTCCTTGTTGTAGGCGAAGCCGATGATGAGATTGCCGGCGGCGAAGCCGGACACCAGCAGCACGCCGACCAGCACCGGCAGCGGCAGATGGACGAAGGCGATCAGTGACCAGCACGCGAGCGTGACGACGCAGCCGGCGACGTGCAGCGGCTTGCGTCGTCCCAGGCGTGTCGACAGCGCGCCCATCGTCGGCCCGCCGAGCGCCCATGCGATGAGCAGGGCGGACGCGATCGCCGCGGCTGCGTTCGGGCTCAGGCCATAGGTCTGGCGCAGGTAGGGAACGCCCCACAGGCCACCGAAGGTCAGCACCGCACCGCTGACGCCGATCGGACTGAGCAGCAGGACCCACACGTTGCGGTAGGTGAAAACCTGCATCACGCCGCGAAGGATCGAGGCGTGGGCGCCACCGCGTTCGTGCGGCGGGCTGTGGCTTTCGTAGTCGAGTTCGCCCGGGTCGTTGCGCACCCGCAGCCAGATCGCGACTGCCAGCGCGGCGGTGACGGCGGCGGAGACCAGCATGACCGGTCGCCAGCCGAAAGCCTCGACCAGCATGCGCAGCGGCACGCCACCGAAGACGCCGCCGCAGATGCCGACGAACAAGGCCATCCCGGACGCGAGCGCGAACTGTCTCGGCTCGAACCAGTGGGTGGCGAGCTTGAGCATCGACACGAATGCCACCGCCACCGAGCCGCCGATCAGCAGGCGGCCCGCGCTCGCCCAGGCGAGGTCGGGGGCGACGGCGAACAGGCTCGTACCGACTGCCGCCAGCGCCGCGCCGGTGGTCAGCAGCTTGCGCGCACCCCAACGGTCGGCGAGGATGCCGGTCGGGATCTGCATGAGGACGTAGGAATAGAAGTAGAAGGCCGACAGGTTGCCCAGGGCAGCGCCGCCGATGGCGAACTCGGCCATCAGGCGGTCGGCAATGACGGCCGGGGCCACGCGCTGGTAGAAACCGATCAGGTAGAGCAGGGCGCCGAGGCCCCAGACGCTCCAGGCGAGGGTGGAGGGGGGGAGGGGACGGGCGGACATGGACGCCTCGTTTTCTTGTTATGGATGACAGTCCGCACGATACCGGTTCGAATGGTGCGAACACAAGGCCGCCTGGACGCCGCGACCCGGTCGGCAGACAGGAAGACAAAACGCCACCCGGAGGTGGCGTTGCCCGCGCATGCATCGAATGGACCCGGCGCGCCTGCGTATTACACGGCGGCGAGTGCCTGCTCGAGATCGGCGAGGATGTCGTCGATGTGCTCGATGCCGATCGACAGCCGCACCATGTCGGGCGACACGCCGGCCTTGGCCATTTCCTCCGGCGACAACTGGCGGTGCGTGGTCGAGGCCGGGTGGCAGGCGAGCGACTTCGCGTCGCCGATGTTCACCAGGCGCGTCACCAGCTTCAGTGCATCCTGGAAGCGACCACCGGCTTCGAGCCCGCCCTTGACGCCGAACGACAGGATGCCCGACGCCCGTCCGCCCATGTACTTCTTGACCAGCGCGTTGTCGCGATGGTCGGGCAGGCCGGCGTAATTCACCCAGTCGACCTTGGCCTGGCCCTTGAGGAATTCGGCCACCTTCAGCGTGTTTTCGCAGATGCGGTCCATGCGCAGGGCCACCGTCTCGATGCCTTGCAGGATCAGGAAGGCGTTGAATGGCGACAGCGCGGCGCCGGTGTTGCGCAGCGGCACGACGCGGGCGCGGCCGATGAAGGCGGCCTCGCCGAGGGCCTCGGTGTACACGACACCGTGGTAGGACACGTCGGGTTCGTTGAGGCGGCGAAAGCGCGTCTTGTGCTTCGCCCACGGGAACTTGCCGGAATCGACGATGACGCCGCCGATCGACGTGCCATGGCCGCCGAGGTACTTGGTCAGCGAATGCACGACGATGTCGGCGCCGTGGTCGAACGGGCGGCACAGGTAGGGCGTGGGTACCGTGTTGTCGACGATCAGCGGCACCCCGGCCTTGTGCGCGATCTCGGCCAGGCGCTCGAAGTCGGTGATGTTGCCGAGCGGGTTGCCGACCGATTCGCAGAAGATCGCCTTGGTGCGATCGTCGATCAGCTTGGCGAATGCGTCCGGGTCGCGGTAATCGGCGAAGCGCGTCTCGATGCCGAGCTGGGGGAAGGTATGGGCGAACAGATTGTAGGTGCCGCCGTACAGCGTCGCGGCCGACACGATGTTGTCGCCGGCCTCGGCGATCGTCTGGATCGCATACGTAATTGCCGACATGCCCGAGGCCACCGCCAGTGCCCCGATGCCGCCCTCCATTTCCGCCACGCGCTGTTCCAGCACGGCGGTAGTCGGGTTCATGATGCGGGTATAGATGTTGCCCTGCACCTTGAGGTCGAACAGGTCGGCACCGTGCTGGGTGTCGTCGAAGGCGTAGGAGGTGGTCTGGTAGATCGGTACCGCCACGGCCTTGGTGGTCGGGTCGGGTGAATAGCCGCCGTGGACGGCGATGGTTTCAATCTTCATTCGATCGGTCTCCCCAGGGTGGAACGAGCCGGCAGTATAGCCGCAGCGCCCGTGCATCCGGCACGCCGCGGTTCAGCATTCGATGATGTTGACCGCGAGGCCGCCACGCGCCGTTTCCGTGTATTTCGTCTTCATGTCGGCACCGGGGTTTGGCGTCAATGGAAGTCCCGGCTGCGCGCATCCAGCGTACCGAGCAGGGCCGAGTGATCGACGACGCGGCTGGCGACGAGGTGCACGACGCTACCCTGGCGGCTGATCTGGCCATACACGCCGAGCAGCCGCGCACCCAGCAGGATGCGACGCTGGCGCTCGAACAGCTCGGGGCGGACGATGATGTTGGTGAGACCGGTTTCGTCTTCCAGGGTGATGAACATCGTGCCCTTGGCGGTGCCGGGGCGCTGGCGGCAGGTGACCAGGCCGGCGCCGCGGGCGAGCATGCGGTCGGGCGCGCAGGCGATGTCGGCGGCGGTGAGAAAACGCATCGCACCAAGTTCGTCGCGGATGAAGGCCAGCGGATGGCGGCCGAGGGTGAAGCCCAGCCGCGCATAGTCGGCCAGAAGGTCTTCGGTTTCGGGCGGGGCGGCGAGCGTGGTCGGTGCGTCGCCACCGGGGGCGCGGGCGAGCAGGCCGGGTAGCGGCGCGCCGCCCGCCGCCTGCCACAGTGCCTGGCGGCGGTGGCCGGCGATGCCCTCGAGCGCGCCGGCCGAGGCGAGCAGGCGCAGCGTGGCGGCGTCGAGCGCGGCACGCGCGGCGAGTTCCTCCACGCTGGCGAAGCGGCCGCCCGCACGGGCGGCGACGATGCGC
>JBFGZP010000062.1:0-13681 GCA_041586695.1 Thauera sp. | reverse complement strand
GCACGGGCGAGTTGCGGATGATCCACTCGCGCGTCTCGTGGATGTTCTTGCCGGTCGACAGGTCCATCACCGTGTCGCCGCCCCAGCGGATCGCCCAGGTCATCTTGTCGACCTCCTCGTTGATCGAGGAGCCCAGCGCCGAGTTGCCGATGTTGGCGTTGATCTTCACCAGGAAGTTGCGGCCGATGATCATCGGCTCGCTCTCCGGGTGGTTGATGTTGTTGGGGATGATGGCCCGGCCGCGGGCCACTTCGTCGCGCACGAACTCGGGGGTGATCTCGGCCGCAGGGTCGGCAAACGAGGCGGCACCGAAATTCTGCCCCGGATGCTGGCGCGTCATCATCGCCGCGAGCCTGGCGCCGGTGGGGCCGGCGGCCTTCAGGGACTCGACGTACTCCCGCCGGCGCAGGTTCTCGCGGATGGCGATGAATTCCATCTCCGGGGTGACGATGCCGCGCCGGGCGTAGTGCATCTGCGTGACATTTGCGCCGGCCCGGGCCCGGCGCGGCTTGCGGTGCAGGCCGGGGAAGCGCAGCTCGTCGAGCTTCGGGTCGGCGGCACGCTGGCGGCCGAACTCGGACGACAGGTCGGCGAGCACCTCGGTGTCACCGCGCTCCTCGATCCAGCCCTGGCGCAGCGCGGGCAGGCCCGAGCGGATGTCGATCTTGGCCGCCGGGTCGCTGTACGGGCCCGAGCAGTCATAGACGTAGATCGGCGGATTGGGCTCGGCACCGAACGAGGCCGGCGTCTCGGCCTGGCTGATCTCGCGCATCGGCACGCGGATGTCCGGGCGCGAGCCCTCGACATAGACCTTGCGTGAGTTGGGCAGCGGCGCGATCGCCGCGGCGTCGACCTGCGCCTCGGCGGCGATGAATTTTTCGGTGGCGTTCATGTTGGGCTGTGTCTCCGTGAGGTCTCGAGTTATGTGTGTTTCTGGGGCGGCGGCTGGTCCGGGTCGGGCGGGTTGCGGCCCGACATATGCCGGTCGATGGGCGTTGCCGGCGGGCTGAAGTACGCCCTACGGGGGTTTCATGCGCCACATGGCGTGAAAGTGGTGCACCGGGCCGTGGCCGCTGCCGACCCCGAGTTCGCCCGCGTGCGCGATTGCGCCCAGCAGCCAGTGGCGCGCCTGTCGCACCGCGGCCTCGACCGGGCGAAAGCCGCCGGCATGCTGCGGCAGCAGCGCGGCAACGGCTGATGACAGCGTGCAGCCGGTGCCGTGGGTGTTCTTCGTCTCGATGCGCGTCGCCGGCAGCTCGATCATGCGGTCGCCGTCGAACAGCAGGTCGACGAGCTCCTTGCCCGGCAGGTGGCCGCCCTTGAGCAATACCCAGCGCTCGGACGACAGCGGCAGCAACTCGCGCAGGCGCTCGGTCGCGCGGTACATCTCCTTCACCGTCTCCGGTGCGCGCTGCTCGAGCAGTACGCCGGCTTCGGGCAGGTTGGGAGTGATCAGGAAGGCCTGCGGGAACAAGGCTTCGCGCATCATCGAGATGGCGCTCTTCGCCAGCAGGCTGTCGCCGCTCTTGGCCACCATCACCGGGTCGAGCACGACGTTGCGCGCCTGCCAGTGGCTGAGGCGGTCGGCAACGGTGGCGGTGACTTCGGCGCTGCCGAGCATGCCGATCTTGGTCGCGTGCAGGCGCACGTCGGCGAACAAGGTGTCGATCTGCAGGCGCAGGAAGTCGGTCGGCGCCACATGCACCCCGGCCACCTTGTGCGTGTTCTGCGCGGTGAGGGCGGCAACGATGCCGCAGCCGTAGGCGCCGAGGGCGGAGAAGGTCTTGAGGTCGGCGAACACGCCGGCACCGCCCGACGGATCGACGCCGGCAATGGTGACGACGTTCGGAATGCGCGAGCGGGCGGAAGACGAATCGGAAGGGGAAGGCTGGGAGGGCTGAATCGGACTCATGAACACGTTTCCCTACGCCGGTGCAAGCCGGATCAGGTTCCAAGGGTTTTTCTCAGCCCGCATGCAGTGCGGGCACCCCTAACGGCAAAGGGTGACGATACTGGAAGCGGCCGGGGGTGGCAAGAAAGCCTGTCTGGTCCGGCGTGCCCGGGTCAGTGCCGAGGGTGCCTGTCCGATCGCGGCTCAAGAAAGCGGCGCCCCGGCCGAAGAAGCAGAGGATTGCGCTCGAAACCCGGACCGACCCGATGAGACCTGCCCGCCTGCTCGCCGCCCTGCTGCTGCTGCCGTCCGCCCTGCCCGTCGCAGCGGCGGAATGGCAGGCCGTGCTGAGCGATCATAGCCGGCGGGTCGAGATCGACCGCGCGAGCATCTTCGATTCCGACCAGGGTACCAAGGTGTCCTGGGGCCGGGTCGTACTCACCGCCGAAGAGGCTGCCTCCGCCGGCTACGCCACGATCAAGGCGCTCAACCGCTACGACTGCCGCAAGCGCAGCTTCTTCACCATCAAGCGGGTCTATCTCGATGCTGCGGCGCTCGTGGTGCGCGAGGAGGCCGTGGCCGATCAGGTTCCGCTCGAGGTGACCCCGAACTCGGTCGACGAGCGCATGTGGCGCGAAGTCTGCCGTCCGCCGACCGTCGCCGACCTGGAGAAGGTAGCGGGCGAGGCCGGCCGGCTGGCCGCGACGGCGCAGTCGCCGAATGCTCGGCCGAGCCCTGCTGCAATAGCGGCGAAGCCCGAGCCGATCGCCACGCGGGACGAGGGCGCGCGGCCGATGAAGGCCGGCGGCAGCGCTGCCGGCGCGGTGAAGGCGGCGACGCCTGCTGCGGAGGAGAAAGCCGAGCAGCCGAAGCTCGTCCTGCCGGCACTGCCGTCGATCCGGCCGCCGCGGGCGGAGGCGCCGCCAGAGCCGAAGGCCGAACCGAAGGCCGAACCGAAGGCCGAACCGAAGGCCGAACCGAAGGCCGAACCGAAGGCCGCGATGGATCATCACACCGCGTTGGCGCACGCACCAGCAGCGGCGACGCACGGCGCCACCCATCCGGCGCGAGGCAAGGTGCCGGTCATGGCGCAGCGCGCCGCCCCCGCACACGCCGAGGCGGCGCCGGCGAAACGCGACGCCGGCCATGCGGCATCGTCTCCCGCCGCGGCCCGGCCGCGGGCCGAACCGAAGCGGCTAGTGAAGATCGAGGCGGCGGAGCCGGTGCCGGCGACAGCCGACCTGATGCGCTTTCGCCCGGCCACCGGGCCGGGCTGGAGTTACGAGGGCGACACCGGACCGGCCAACTGGGGGCGCCTGCGCCCGGACTGGAAGCTGTGCAGCGAGGGCACGCGGCAGTCGCCCATCGATCTGCGCGACGGCGTCGCCGTCGATCTGGCGCCGGTGAAGTTCGACTACCGCGCCACCGGCTTTCGCATCCTCGACACCGGCAATACCTTGCAGGTCGAGGTCGGCGAAGGCATGAGCATGGAGCTGCGCGGGCGCACCTACGCACTGCAGCGCTTCACCCTGCACCGGCCGTCGCAGGAGCGCGTGGGCGGCATGGCGCACGATATGGTGGCCCACTTCGAGCACCGCGACAGCGAGGGCCGGGTGGCAATGCTCGCGGTGCTGCTGGCCGCCGGCACCGAGGCCAATGGCCTGCTGCAGACGCTGTGGAACAACCTGCCGCTGGACAAGGGACGCGACTATTCGCCGCCGGTGACCATCGACCTCGCCGCCTTCCTGCCGCCCAGCCCCGCACACTACCTCTACATCGGCTCGCTGCCGGTGCCGCCGTGCACCGAGGAGGTGCCTTGGGTGGTGATGAAGACGCCGGTGGCGATGTCGGAGGAGCAACTCGCGGTGTTCGCCCGCCTTTACCCGCGCAACGGTCGCCCGATCCAGCCCGCCAACGGCCGCCTGATTCTCGAATCACGCTGATCGCATGCGGCACGAGGCCGGCCGCGCGAGTAAACTCGCGGGCTTGTATTCGACCTCGCCCGAGTCACCCGATGAGCATCCGTCATACCGCCGCAAGCCTCGCGATTGCGGCCGCGCTCGCCGCCTGTTCGGCCCCCGAGACCGAGGCGCCCAAGCTGCCCGCAGTGCTGGTGCGCAGCATCGACACGGCGCAGGTGGTCGGCAGCGCCCAGGTCTACACCGGTGAGGTGCGCGCCCGCGTCGAGGCCGCGCTGGGTTTCCGCGTCGGCGGCAAGATCACCGCGCGCCGGGTCTCGGCCGGCGACAGGGTTCGTCGCGGCGACGTGCTTGCGGAGCTCGACCCCGCCGATGCCCGCCTCGGCGCCGCTGCAGCGGCCGCGGCCGAGGCTGCGGCGAGCGCCGATCTCGGCCTCGCGCGCAACGAACTCGAGCGCGCGACCGCGCTCGCCGGACGCAACTTCATCAGCCCCTCGGCGCTCGATGCGCGACGCACCGCGGTGCAGGCCGCCGAGGCGCGGCTGCGCCAGACGCGCGCCGAGGCGGCAACGGCCGCCAATCTGAGCACCTACACCCGGCTGGTGGCGGATGCCGACGGCGTCGTCACCGCCATCGACGCCGAGGTCGGCCAGGTCGTCGCCGCCGGCCAGGCGGTCCTGCGCGTGGCGCAGTCGGGCGAGCGCGAGGTGCTCATCCACCTGCCCGAGGGCCGCATCGGCGGGATCGAAGCGGGCATCGCCACCGAGGTGCGGGCCTGGGCAGCGCCCGAGCGTGTCTGGACCGGCCGCGTGCGCGAGGTGGCCGCGGCGGCCGACACCGCCACCCGCAGCTACGCCGTGCGCGTGGCGGTGGCCGATGCCGACGCTTCGCTGCCACTGGGGGCGACGGCCAGCGTCGTCTTCGCCGCGGTGGCGAAGGGCGGCGTGCTGCTGCCCCTGGCCGCGGTGACGCGGGTCGGCGACGGCGCCCGCATCTGGGTGGTCGACGCGGCCGGGACGGTGCGCCCGCTCGCGATCGAGGTGGCGGCGTGGCGCGAGGACGGCGCGCTCGTCGTCGGCGGCCTGGCGGACAAGGCGCGCGTGGTGGTGGCCGGCGTGCACAAGCTCATCGAGGGCACGGCGGTGCGCGCGGTCGAAGAGGGCGCGCCGGTGGCCCTGGACGTGAGCCGATGAGCGGGGAGGGCGCCACCGCTGCTCCCCGTCGCTTCAACCTGTCGGAGTGGGGGCTCGCCCACCGCTCGCTGGTGCTGTATTTCCTCGTCGCCACCACCCTGATCGGCCTCTTCGCCTACACCCGGCTCGGCCAGTCGGAAGACCCGCCCTTCACCTTCAAGGTCATGGTGGTGCGCGCCGAGTGGCCGGGCGCGTCGGCGCACGAGGTCGCGCAGCAACTTACCGACAAGGTCGAGAAGAAGCTGCAGGAGATCCCCCAGCTCGACGTGCTGCGCAGCTATTCGAAGCCGGGCGAGGCGCTGGTGTTCTTCGTCGTCAAGGACTCCACCCACCCGCGCGACCTGCCCGAGGTCTGGTACCAGGCGCGCAAGAAGATCGGTGACATCCAGCACACCTTGCCGGCGGGCGTGCGCGGACCCTTCTTCAATGACGAGTTCGGCGACACCTATGGAAACATCTTCGCGCTCGTCGGCGAGGGCGTGTCGCATGCCGAGCTCAAGCGCCATGCCGAGGCCATCCGCAGCGAGCTGCTGCGGGTGCCCGACGTCGCCAAGGTTAGCTTCTTCGGCGAACAGGCCCAGCGCGTGTTCATCGAGCTCTCCAATACCAAGCTCGCGACCTTCGGCCTCGAGCTGTCCGACATCGTCGACGCCCTCGCCGAGCAGAACGCCGAGACCGGCGCCGGCTTCTTCGACACCAGGGACGAGCGCATCTGGCTGCGGCCCTCGGGCCAGTTCGAGGACCTCGAGGCGATCCGCGCCACCGTGATCCGTGCCGGCGGCCGCGCCTTTCGCATCGGCGACGTCGCCGAGGTCAGTCGCGGCTACGTCGATCCGCCGACCGAGCAAATGCGCTTCATGGGCGAAGAGGCCTTCGGCATCGGGGTGTCGATGCGGGCCGGCGGCGACATCATCGCCCTCGGCCGCCACCTCGACGAGGCCGTGGCGAAGATCGAGCGCCAGTTGCCGCTCGGCATCCGCTTCGAGCGCGTGGCCGACCAGCCGCGCGCGGTGAGCCGCTCGGTGAGCGAGTTCGTCGCCGTGCTGGCCGAAGCGGTGGTCATCGTCATGGCAGTGAGCCTGCTCTCGCTTGGCCTTCGCACCGGCGTCGTGGTGCTGATCATCATTCCGGTGGTGCTGGCGATCACCTTTCTGTTCATGGACGTGCTCGACATCGGCCTGCACAAGATCTCGCTCGGCGCGCTGATCATCGCCCTCGGCCTGCTGGTCGACGACGCCATCATCGCCGTCGAGATGATGGCGACCAAGATGGAGCAGGGCTGGGATCGCGTGCGCGCCGCCAGCCATGCGTGGACCTCGACCGCGATGCCGATGCTGTCGGGCACCCTGGTGACCGCGGCCGGCTTCCTGCCGATCGCCACCGCGGCCTCGTCCACCGGCGAATACACGCGTTCGATCTTCCAGGTCACGGTGATCGCGCTGCTGGTGTCCTGGGTGGCGGCGGTGCTGTTCGTGCCCTACCTCGGCTATCACCTGCTGCCCGACTTCCGCCGCCAGGCCGGCAAGCCCGGCCTGCTTGCGCGCCTTGCCGCGCGGGTGTCGCCGAAGCTGGGCCGGCGCATGGGCGAGCGCGCCGCGCACCTCCACGAGCAGCACGACGAGTACGCGATCTACCACACTGCCTTCTACACCCGCTTTCGCGCGCTGGTGAATGGCTGCGTCGCCCATCGCTGGCTCGTCATCGGGCTCACGCTCGTCATCTTCGCCGGCGCCCTGTTCTTGTTCGGCCGTTTCGTGCCGCAGCAATTCTTCCCCGACTCGACCCGCCCCGAACTGCTCGTCGACCTGCGCCTGGCCGAGGGCAGCTCGCACCAGGCCACCGAGGCCGCGGTGCGCCGCCTCGAGACCTTCCTCGATGGCCAGCCCGGCATCGACAACTACGTCGCCTGGGTGGGCGGCGGCAGTCCGCGCTTCTACCTGCCGCTGGACCAGCAGCTGGCGCAGACCAATTTCGCCCAGTTCGTCATCCTCGCCGCCGGTACCGCCGAGCGCGAGGCGCTGCGCACCACCCTGATCAGCCTGTTCGAGGACGAGCCCTGGCCGCTGCGCGCGGTGATCAATCGGCTCGAGAACGGCCCGCCGGTCGGCTTCCCGCTGCAGTACCGGGTGAGCGGACCCGACTTCGACGAGATGCGCCGCATCGCCCGCCGGGTGGCGGCGGCGATGCGCGCGGATGCCCGGCTCGCCAACGTGCACCTGGACTGGGAGGAACCGTCCAAGGTCGTGCGCCTCGCCATCGACCAGGACAAGGCGCGCCTGCTCGGCGTGTCCAGCCAGGACATCGCCCGCCTGCTCGCGACCTCGCTGCAGGGCATGACGGTGACGCAGTTCCGCGAGGGCAGCGAGACGATCTCGGTGGTGCTGCGCGGGGCGGACGCCGAGCGCGTGCATCTGCGCCTGCTGCCCGACCTCGTGCTGCCGGTGAAGGGCGGGCGCAGCGTACCCCTGGCGCAGGTGGCGACACCGGAATACGGCTTCGAGGACGGGATGATCTGGCGGCGCGACACGATTCCCACGGTGACGGTGCGCGCCAGCCTGTACGGCAGCGCCCAGCCGGCCGTGCTGGTCGATGCGCTCGCGGAGCAGATGGCGGCGATCCGCGCCGGCCTGCCGCTCGGCTACCGGCTAGAGGTCGGCGGCGCGGTGGAGGAGAGCGCCAAGGGCGGCGGCTCGGTCGCCGCCGGCGTCCCGCTGTTCGTGATCGTCGTGTTCACCGTGCTGATGCTGCAGCTGCAGAGCTTCTCGCGCACGCTGATGGTGGTGCTGACCGCGCCACTGGGCATGATCGGGGTGACCGCCTTCCTGCTCGCCTTCGACAAGCCCTTCGGCTTCGTCGCCATGCTCGGCACCATTGCGCTGTCGGGCATGATCATGCGCAACTCGGTGATTCTGGTGGACCAGATCGAACAGGACCGCGCCGCCGGCCGTCCGTCCTGGGAGGCGATCGTCGAATCCACCGTGCGCCGCTTCCGCCCGATCGTGCTCACCGCCGCGGCCGCCATCCTGGCGATGATTCCGCTGTCGCGCAGCGCCTTCTTCGGCCCGATGGCAGTGGCGATCATGGGCGGGCTCACGGTGGCGACCCTGCTCACGATGCTGTTCCTGCCCGCGCTCTATGCGGCCTGGTACCGGGTGAGGCGGGGCGGCACCGGCGCGACCGCCGGTGACAGCGATCGCAGTGCAGCATCTGCGTTAGAATGACGGGGTTTTGCGTTCGGATCGCGCTATCGATTAGCGTGTTCTAATATTCAACCGGGAGCACCTGATGAACTTCGAAAAAGCGCGCTTCAACATGGTCGAGCAGCAGATCCGCCCCTGGGAGGTGCTGGATCAGGATGTGCTCGACCTCCTGATGACGGTCAAGCGCGAAGAATTCGTTGCCCGCAGCTATCGCGCGCTGGCCTTTGCCGACGTCGAGATCCCCATCGGTGGCGGTCAGGTGATGTTGAAGCCGGTCATCGAGGGCAAGATCCTGCAGGCGCTGCAGTTGCACCATACCGACTCGGTGCTCGAGATCGGCGCCGGCTCCGGCTTTTTCGCCGCGCTGCTGGCCGCGCGGACCGAGTGGGTCCGCACCGTCGACATCGACCCCGAGCTGGTGAAGCTGGCGCATGCGAACCTGGCGCGCAATGGCGTGGAGAACGTCATCGTCGAGGAAGGCGATGCCGCCCAGGGCTGGGCAAGCCGCGCGCCCTACGACGTCATCGTCGTCTCCGGCGGGCTGCCCGTCCTGCCGCAGTCGCTGCTCGAGCAGCTCAAGGTCGGCGGGCGCCTGTTCGCCTTCGTCGGCGAAGCCCCGGTGATGAAGGCGCGCCTGGTGATCTGCGAGGCCGAAGGCCGCTTCCGCAGTGAAGACATCTTCGAGACCGTCGTGCCGATGTTGACGAACGCGCCGCGCCACGATGGCTTCAGCTTCTGAAAAGCCCGCAATGCGCCAGATCAGCCCCTCCGAACTCGCCGACTGGCTCGCCGACCCGCAGCGCGAGCCGCCCCTGCTGCTCGACGTGCGCGAGCCGTGGGAATTCGAGTTGTGCCACATCGACGGCTCGGTGCCGATGCCCATGGGCGGCGTGCCCGCGCGTGCGGCGGAGCTCGACCCGCGGCGCGAGACCGTCGTGATCTGCCACCACGGCGGGCGCAGCGCGCAGGTGTGCATGTTCCTCGAGCATCAGGGCCATGCAGAGGTGATCAACCTCGGCGGCGGGGTCGCCGCCTGGGCGGCACAGGTCGACCCGAAGATGCCCCAGTACTGAAGTCCGATCAGCCGAACCCGGAGAGCACGATGAAGCGAGCGATTGCATTCTGTCTGGCAGGCCTGTTGTCGAGCGGCGCGGTTGCGGCCGACCTGCTCGAGGTCTACCGCGATGCGCTCGCCAACGACGCCAAGTTCGCTGCCGCCCGCGCGCAGTTCGAGGCCGGTCAGGAACGGGTGGTGCAGGGCCGCTCGGGTCTGCTGCCGCAGATCGGGCTCAGCGCCAACACCACCTGGAACGACGCCGAGATCGAGGCCTCGACGCTGAGCGTCGACCGCAGCTACAACAGCAACGGTTACGGTGTGCAGCTGAGCCAGCCGCTGTATCGCCTGCAGAACTGGGTGCAGTTCAAGCAGGGCGAACTGCAGACGGCGCTGGCCGAAACCCAGTTCGACATCGCCAGGCAGGACCTGCTGCTGCGCGTCGCCGAGGCCTACTTCAACGTGCTCAACGCGCAGGACTCGGTAGCCGCCGTCGCCCAGCTGCGCGCCGCCGCGGCCGAGCAGCTCGAATTGGCGAAGACCAGTTTCGAGGTCGGCACGGTCACGATCACCGACGTGCATGAGGCGCAGTCGCGCTTCGATCTCGCCTCGGCGCAGGAGATCGCCGCCCGCAACCAGCTCGAGGTCTTGCGCCAGACGCTGGCGCAGATCATCGGCAAGGAGCCAGAGGCGCTCGCCGGCTTGCGCGAAGGCGTGGGTCTGCAGCGTCCGCAGCCCGACGACATTGCCGCCTGGGTGGCTGCGGCAGAGGCCGGCAGCTACGGCGTGCAGGCCCAGCAGCTGGCGCGAGAAATCGCCGCGCGCGAGGTGCAGCGTGCCCGCGCCGGCCACCTGCCGACGGTCGACCTGGTGGCGACGCACGGCCTGAACAACAGCCCGTCGATCACCACCGACCGTTCCGAGGCCACCACCATCGGCCTGCAGCTGAACATTCCCCTGTACTCCGGAGGGCGGGTCTCCTCGGTCAGCCGCGAAGCCGCCGCGCTGCGCATGAAGGCCGACTCCGACCTCGAGGACGCGCGCCGCAGCGCCGCGCTCGCCGCGCGCCAGTCCTGGCTGGGCGTGACCAGCGGCATGGCGCAGGTGAAGGCGCTCGAGGCCGCGAAGGTGTCGTCGATGTCCTCGCTCGACGCCAACAAGCTCGGCTACGAGGTCGGCGTGCGCATCAACATCGACGTCCTCAACGCCCAGACCCAGCTCGCCGACACCCTGCAGCAGCTCTCGCGTGCCCGCTACGACACCCTGCTCGCGCAACTGCGGCTGAAGGCGGCCGCCGGTACGCTGGGCGAGGAAGACGTGCAGGCGATCAACGCGCTGCTGACGCGCTGAGCTCCTCGAGTATCGCCACGGTCCGCGCGGTGGCGCCGCGGTCGCCGTCGGCGAAGGCGCGACCGGCCGTGGCCATCGCCGCGCGGCGCCCGTCGTCGGCGAGCAGCGCGAGCGCGGCCGTCATGCCGTCCTCGATGCCGGCCGCGCGCAGGGCGGCACCGGCCTCGATCGCACGCTCGGCGACCTCGCTGAAGTTGAAGGTATGCGGCCCGACCAGCACCGGCGTGCCCACCGCGCAGGCCTCGATCAGGTTCTGGCCGCCGAAGGGCAGCCAGCTGCCGCCGATCAGCGCCGCATCCGCCGCGCTGTAGTAGGCGAACATCTCCCCCATCGAATCACCCAGCCAGACGCGGGTCTGCGCCGCCACCGGCGCCTCGTCCGAGCGTCGCTGCAGCGCCAGTCCGCGTTCGGCCACCAGGGCGGCGACCTCGTCGAAGCGCTGCGGGTGGCGCGGCACCAGCATCAGCAGCGCCTCGGCGGGCGCCTGGCGGGCGAAGGCCTCGAGCAGCGGCGCCTCCTCGCCCTCGCGCGTGCTCGCGGCGAGCAGTACCGGCCGGGCGCCGATGCGGGCGCGAAAGGTCTCGCCCAGCGCCAGCGCCGCCGGGGCGGGCGCGACGTCGAATTTGATGTTGCCGGTAACCGTGACCCGGCGCGCGCCCAGCGCCGAGAGCCGCTGCGCATCGGCCGCGGTCTGCGCGCCGAGCGCGGCGAGTGCGCCCATCGTCAGCCCGGTCAGCGCCGGCAGGCGGGCGTAGCGCCGCGCCGAGCGCTCGGACAGGCGCGCATTGGCAAGCATCACCGGAATCTGCCGGTCGCGGCAGGCGGCGAGCAGGTTGGGCCACAGCTCGGTTTCCATGATGACGCCGAAGTCGGGGCGAAAGTGGCGCAGAAAGCGCTGCGCCAGCCAGCCGATGTCGTAGGGCAGATACACGCGCAGCACGCGCGCATCGTCGCCGAACAGCGTCTTCGAGGTGGCGCGGCCGGTGGGCGTCATGTGGGTCAGCACCAGGCTGTGCTCGGGCCAGCGCGCCAGCAGCGCGCGCACCAGCGGCTCGGCGGCGCGGGTCTCGCCCACCGACACCGCGTGCAGCCAGATCACCCGCCCCGGCGCCCGCAAGCCGTAGCGTCCGAATCGTTCGTCCAGGTGCTTCAGGTAGGCCGGCTGGCGCCGCGCCCGCCACGTCAGGCGCAGCATGACGAAGGGCAGGGCGACAATCCACAGCAGCGTGTAGGGCAGGCGGGTGAGCATGCAGACGAATCGAGTCCGGAGGGCTCCGAGTATATCGGCTGGGCCGATGCATGCGGCCGGCGACATCTCGTACCCATCCCGCGCCAGCCGAC
The DNA here is from genome assembly GCA_041586695.1 of Thauera sp. Classification (GTDB taxonomy): domain Bacteria; phylum Pseudomonadota; class Gammaproteobacteria; order Burkholderiales; family Rhodocyclaceae; genus Thauera. The sequence goes on along the minus strand of JBFGZP010000062.1, from coordinate 1,733 downwards.
TGTCGCGAGTGTCTTTTCGTGGCGATCGATGTCAAAATGACATCATCTGCCGCAGGAGGTGCTTAATGCCCAATCTGACGCTTCGTGACGTTCCCGAGGACTTGCACCTCTGGCTCAAGGAAACCGCACTCACGCACCGCAGGTCGGTGAATCGGGAGGCGATCCGCTTGCTCGAACTCGCCCGTGTCGGGTGTGACCCCGTGGCGCAAAAGGCCTCGTTCGAGACCCTGCTCGAGATCAGCCGGCGCGCAGCCGCGCTACCTGTGCTCGACCGTCGCAGCGAGACAGTGATTCTCGGTCTCGAGGACGACGGGGTCCCGCCCGGCTGATGGTCGTCGATACCTCCGCCATCGTCGCCATCCTCCTCGGTGAAGAAGGTTCCGAGGACTTCGTGCGCCTGCTCGCGAGCGACGCACGCTGCCTGATGGCCGCCCCGACCTGGCTGGAATGCGCGATCGTCATCATGGCGCGTCTTGGGCCCCAAGGCGTCGACGCGATGAATGCCCTGATCGAAGGTGCGCAGATCGAAGTCGCGCCCTGCGATCAGGCCTTGTCGCATGTGGCCAACCGCGCGTGGCTGGAGTTCGGCAAGGGCAGGCATCCTGCCGGCCTGAACTTCTGCGACTGCTTCGCCTATGCGCTCGCCCGCCACCTGGGCGAGCCGCTGCTCTTCACCGGGCGGGATTTCGCCCTCACGGACATCGCTCCGGCCCTGAACATTTCCGCTCGACCAATGGACCGCTCATGAAAATCCTCGTCACCGGCGCAGCCGGCTTCATCGGCATGCACACTTCGGAGCGCCTGCTCGCGCGCGGCGACCAGGTGGTCGGCCTCGACAACCTCAACGATTACTACGACCCGACCCTGAAGGAAGCCCGCCTGGCGCGCCTGAGCCCGCACAAGGCCTTCCGCTTCGTCAGGATGGATGTCGAGGACCGCACCGGCATGGAGCGGCTTTTCGCCGAGGAGTGCTTCGACCGCGTCATCCACCTCGCCGCCCAGGCCGGCGTGCGCTACTCCCTGCAGAACCCGCACGCCTACATCGACAGCAACATCGTCGGCTTCATGAACATCCTCGAAGGCTGCCGCCACGGCCGTGTTCAGCACCTGGTGTATGCGTCCAGCTCCAGCGTATATGGCGGCAACACCAAAATGCCGTTCTCCGAGCACGACAGTGTCGATCACCCGGTCAGCATCTACGCCGCGACCAAGAAGGCCAACGAGCTGATGGCCCACACCTACAGCCACCTCTATCACCTGCCCACCACCGGCCTGCGCTTCTTCACCGTGTACGGGCCCTGGGGCCGGCCGGACATGGCCTTGTTCCTGTTCACCAAGGCCATCCTCGAGGGCCGCCCGATCGACGTCTTCAATCACGGCCGCATGAAGCGCGATTTCACCTACGTCGACGACATCGCCGACGGCGTCATCCACAGCCTCGACCACACCGCGGCGCCCGACCCCGGCTTCGACTCCGACCAGCCCGACCCGGGACGCAGCAACGCCCCCTACCGCGTGCTCAACATCGGCAACAACAACCCGGTCGAGCTGATGGAGTATGTCGCCGCGATCGAGGATGCGCTCGGCACCACCGCGCAGAAGAACTTCCTGCCGCTGCAGGACGGCGACGTGCCGGCGACCTACGCCGATACCTCCGCGCTCAGTGCGCTCACCGGCTTTGCGCCGGCGACGAGCGTGCGCGACGGCGTGGCGCGATTCGTGGCGTGGTACCT
>JBFGZP010000061.1:0-13756 GCA_041586695.1 Thauera sp. | reverse complement strand
GGTGTGGAGCAGGATCGGATCGGGCTGCCGTCGAGGTGAACCGTGCATGCGCCGCACAGCCCCATGCCGCAGCCGAACTTGGTGCCGGTCAGATCGAGGCTGTCGCGCAGGACCCAGAGCAGCGGCGTGTCGCCGGGCAGGTCGGCACTCACCTGCCGCCCGTTGAGGGTGAAGGTCGTCATCGAGTCTCTCCTGTGTCGGGATGGCACCACGCGAACGTGCGCATGGCGCCGCATCCAATCCTCCTGCAGCATAGACGCTGAGTGGCGGCAGGGCGAACTTCGGGTCGGCGTTCAGGCACCTTTGGCGGCGTGCGCAGTCAATCCCTGAGCCGTTGCCGGCCCCGCCCGCAGCAAGCCAACCCACAACATCCCGCCGCGCCACCTCTTACCCGGCGCGGTGCACTGGAGTCGCGATGAATACCGACGAAGAACGCATGCGCTTGTTCGAGAAGCTCTCCCGCACCGCCAATGAACCGCCCACCCTGATGCAGAAAGTGGTCGGCGTCGTCGTCGCCATCGTCGTGATCGGCCTCGCGCTGATGTTCTCGGTGCTGCTGTTCGCGGTCGTCGTCTCGGTCGGCGTGGTCGCCTGGGGCTATCTGTGGTGGCGGACGCGCGAGCTGCGCAAGCAGATGCGCGAGCATCGACGCCAGCACCCGCCGGGCGGCGTCGTGATCGAAGGCGAAGTGATCCGCGAGATCGAGTCCGGAGACCGGCCGGAACGCTGAGCGAACGCCGCTCGGCGCTTCCGGTCGCACGAGTGGTCCGTGCTCAGCCGGTCGACGCCGGTTCGGCGTCATCGTCCACCAGTTCCCGATGCACGCGTACCGCCGTCGGGCGCGGGTTGATGGTGAGGCCACGCGCCTCCACGTTGGCGCGCGTGAAGGCCGCGCCGAGCAGCAGGATCAGGGAAGAATAGTTCACCCACAGCAGCAGCAGCACCAGCGAACCGGCTGCGCCATAGGTCGAGGCCGGCGCTGTCGAGGAGAGGTAGAAGGCGATCAGGCCGCGGCCGATCGTAAACAACAGGGCGGTGACAAAGGCGCCGAGCCAGACGTCGCGCCAGTCGAGCACGACATCCGGCAGCACGCGAAAGATGGTCGCGAACAGCAGGGTCACGAGGGTCAGCGACACCACTCCATCCAGCCCCAGCAGCAACCATGGCGGAACCGGCAGCCAGTCCTGGGCGAACATCACGATCGCACGCACCGCCACGCTGAGCAGCAGTGACACCAGCAGGACGAAGCCGATTCCGAGCACCACGGTGAGCGACAGCAGCCGCCCCTTCAGGTAGATCAGCAGGCTGCTGCGCGAAGGACGCGGCGCCACGCTCCAGATCGCATTGAGCGAGTTCTGCATCTGGGCGAACACGGTCGTGGCACCGAACAGCATCGCGCCGAAGCCCGCCAGTGTCGGCAGGAGGCCGCTGGTTTCGATGCGGCTGCCCTCGACTGCCGTCTGCACCGCGGCCGCCGCTTCCGATCCGATCGCGTCCTCGAGCTGCTGCGCGATCTGGCCTTGCGCGGCGCTCTCGCCCAGCACCAGGCCGACGATGGTCACCGCCACGATGACGACGGGTGCAATCGAGAACACGGTGAAGAAGGCCAGCGCCGCCGCGTGAATGAACACCTGCGCCTCCAGCCACAGCCGAACCGTCGTCCTGAAGATGCGGAACCAGTACTTGAACCAGCTTTTCATCGTGACTCATCCCCCTTGTCTGGATCTTCTAGCCGATCGAGGCCGCAATCGGCAAGAGGATTCGGCCAAGAGCGCCGACACGCTGCGCCCTGGATGACCACCTCCGCCGCGCCGATGACCCGATCGCACGGGCGATGTGCGGGCGGGGCGGGCAGCGGCAGGCTCAGTTCACGACCAGCGGATAGTCCGGGGTGGGATTGAGGGGGCAGGAATACACGTATTCGCCCGGCTTCAGCGTGACCTCGTAATCCTGCGTCTTGCCGGTGGTCAGGCCGCCGCCGGAGACGCTGGGCAGCAGGGCGCGGCCGGTCAGGCCGGCGCCGCGCAGCCAGAAGCCGAGTTCGTAGGGCACGTCGCGGTTGGCGACGCGGAAGATATAGCGCCCGGCCGGCAGTTCCAGCACCTTGGCCTTGGCCAGCCGGTCGTCCGCGGTGTCGCGGTTGATGCGCTCGCACTCGGCGGCGCTCTTCGGCCGGTAGCCGTGGTTCACGCCGTGCTCGCTCTCGAGGAACTGGCAGCCGACCTGGTTGAGTTCGATGACGCGTGGCTCCTCCGCGGTCGCGGCGAGCACGCTGGTGCAGGCCAGCAGGCCGGCAAGTGGGATCAGGTATCGCATGGGGTTTCCTCCTTAAGGGTGGGAGTGGCCGCGGCAGGCAGCCGCATGGGTCCGGATCTGCCGCGGCCGGGAAAATTCAGCATGAACTCGTGGACCGCGCCGCGCCGGTCCGCGCTCAATCAAGGTCGAACCTGACGCCCTGGGCCAGCGGCAGCTGCGTCGAATAGTTGATCGTGGCGGTCGAGCGCCGCATGTATCCGCGCCAGGCGTCGGAGCCGGACTCCCGCCCGCCGCCGGTCTCCTTCTCGCCGCCGAAGGCGCCGCCGATCTCGGCGCCGCTGGTGCCCACATTGACGTTGGCGATGCCGCAGTCGCTGCCGACGGCCGACATGAACAGCTCGGCTTCGCGCAGGTCGCGGGTAAAGATGGCGGACGACAGGCCCTGCGGCACGGCGTTGTGGCGTTCGATGGCCTCCTCCAGGGCGCTGTATTCGAAGCAGTAGAGAATGGGCGCGAAGGTCTCCTCGAAGCTGTTGCGCAGGGCGGCACCGCCTTCGACGATCGCCGGGCGCGCATACCAGGCTTCGGGGAATTCCTCCGCCAGCACCCGACCGCCGCCGCTCACCGTCGCCCCCTGTTCGCGCGCGGCCTGCAGGGCGAATTCCATCTGTTCGAAGGCGCGGTGGTCGATCAGCGGGCCGAGCAGCGTGCGCGGCTCGCGCGGGTCGCCTATGACCACCTGCTCATAAGCGCGCTTCAGACCCGCCAACAGCTCCCCATAGACCGCGTGATGGGCAAAGACCCGCCGCGTGCTGGTGCAGCGCTGCCCGGCCGTGCCCACTGCGCCGAACACGATGGCGCGCAGGGCGAGTTCGAGGTCGGCGCTGGCGCTGACGATGATCGCATTGTTGCCGCCGAGTTCGAGAATCGTGCGGCCGAAGCGCTGCGCCACCCGGGGGCCCACGATCCGGCCCATGGCGCAGCTGCCGGTGGCGCTGACGAGCGGAACGCGACGATCGTCGACCAGCAACTCGCCGACCTCGCGTCCGCCGATCAGCACGCTCGACAACCCCTCGGGCACGTCGTCGAGATCGGTCATCGCCTGCTCGAGCAGGTGCTGGCAGGCGAGCGCGCAAAGCGGGGTCTTCTCCGACGGCTTCCATACGATGGCGTTGCCGCACACCAGCGCCAGCGATGCGTTCCACGACCACACCGCCATGGGGAAATTGAACGCGGTGATGATGCCGACGGGGCCCAGCGGGTGCCAGGTCTCGCGCAGCGCATGCTCGGGACGCTCGGAGACGATGGTGTGGCCATAGAGCTGGCGCGACTGTCCGAGGGCGAAGTCGCAGATGTCGATCATCTCCTGCACCTCGCCCTCGCCCTCGGCGAGGATCTTGCCGCACTCCAGGGTGATCAGCGCGCCGAGATCGGATTTGTGCCGGCGCAGGCGCTCGCCGAAGCGGCGCACCAGTTCGCCGCGGCGCGGCGCCGGCACCTTGCGCCAGGCGGCGAAGGCCTCTGCACCGAGGCCGATCTTCGCTGCCACGCGTTCCGGGGTGTCGGCCGCGATACGGGCGAGTACGGTGCCGTCGATCGGCGAGCGCACCGGCCAGCCGCCCGAGCTCAGCGGCGCGGGATCGAGGTCTAGGCGGTGGAAGATGTCATTGATGTTCATGTTCCGCTCCTTGCCCTGCCGCTGGCCGTGAAGCCGGCCATGTTGCTGCGACATTGCGTCGCCGGATTCGTGCCGGGACGGGGAATCGCTGGTCGCGGCGGACGGCGCGTCGATCGCGCGCGCGTCAGCCCGCCCGATGGGTGGCCGGCGACAGTGAATTGCGTCCGCGTTCCGGATTCGGCTCGACGCTCCGGTGCAGGCGCTCGGAGAGCTGGTCGGCGCCGCCGATGTAGCCGCCGTCGAGCCAGATCTGCGGCACCGTCACCGGCGTCTTGGGGCCGATGATGGGCTTGACCCGCGCCAGCATCTCGTACAGCGCACGCGGATCGCGCACGACGTCGTGATAGGTGTGCTCGATGTCCGCGTCGTCGAGGTACTTGCGTGCGCGCTTGCAGTGCGGACAGGTGGCCTTGCCGAAGACGTGGTTGCCGGCGAGCCGGGTGCGCGCCGCGGCGGCGTCGATCACCGCCTGCGTGAGCAGGCCGCGGTTGAGTGCCTGGCCCTGGCTCACCAGCCTGCCCTCCACCATGACGATCGGCGCATGCCAGCCGCCCTTCACCAGCGGTTCCCACCACAGGCTGAGCCAGTCGCGAATCTCCAGCTCTACCGCGATGCCCGCCAGTTCGTGCTCCAGCGTGTCCTGGATGACGTCGCGGGTGAGGGCGCATTCGCCACACGGAATCGTCACCTTGAACGGGCCCCACCGGCCCGCCCAGCGATAGACCACGATGCGCACCGCTTCGCCCCGCCCGTGCTTGTCGTCCATGTCGTCCACCTCCGACCGAGTTTCTTCCATGGAGATGAGTCGGCCGGAGGGGTGCGTCCCTTACAGCTTGCGCGCGCTGCCGCGGCGAAGCTGCCCGGATGGTGAAGCGGCCGTGGCCTGTCGTCCAGCCTAGATCACCCGCCCCAGAATCGTGTTCATCTCGGTACTCGAGAATGCGCGCAAGGTCTGGGTGCGGACGTTGCCGGCGGCGGCAATGCTGAGGCCGAAGGCGGTCATGGCGGCATCGTCCGGGGCCTCGAAAGTAACGACCATGTCGTAGGCGCCCATGGTCCAGAAGAAGGATTTCATCTCCACGCCATACTGCTTTCCCAGCTGCCTGACCGCGTCGGCGCGCTTGGTGGTGTCCTTGACGGCGCGAATCCCCTGGTCGGTGAAGCTCGCCAGCACAATGTAGGTCGGCATGATGATTCTCCTTTCTCGGTCATGGAGGTCGGTCGGGGTCACGCTCGGCGACGGCACCGACCTCGAAGGCCGCGCCCGTTCGTTCGGGAAGATCGATCTACGCTGTCTTTCTAGTCCAGCGACAGGGTTTATGACAGCGCGGACGGACGGTCACGGGTCGGCAAGGTCTGCCGCGATTCGATGCAGCATCGGGTTCGAGACGCCCCGTCCGGCGGAACTTATGCGGATCCTGGTCCTCATCGTTGTGGAGTAGGTTTCATCTAGCGGCGTTTGCAGGAAGGCTCTTCTGCGGCCGTTCGTGCAGCCGGAACAAGCTGCTTCTGACAGGGGGCCACATCGTGCTCGTCGGCATTCCGAAGGAAATAAAGACCCACGAATACCGCGTCGGCGCGACGCCGGACAGCGCGCGCGAGCTTGTCACCCACGGCCACGAGGTCCTCGTGCAGCGCGGCGCCGGCGCGGCGATCGGCCTGTCCGACTCGCAGTACGAGGCGGCCGGGGCGGAACTGGTGGATACACCCGAGGAGGTCTTCGCCCGCGCGGGGCTGATCATCAAGGTCAAGGAGCCGCAGCCGCAGGAATGCCGCCAGTTGCGCCCCGACCAGGTCTTGTTCACCTACCTGCACCTGGCCGCCGACCCGGACCAGGCCCGCCTGCTGCGTGAGTCCGGCGCCACCGCGATCGCCTACGAAACCGTTACTGGCCGTTCGGGCGGCCTGCCCTTGCTGGCGCCGATGAGCGAGGTCGCCGGGCGGATGTCCATCCAGGCCGGCGCGCACTGCCTCGAGAACCCCCAGGGCGGGGCCGGCCTGCTGCTCGCGGGCGTGCCCGGTGTCGCCCCGGCGAAGGTGGTGATCCTCGGCGCCGGCGTGGTCGGTCGCAATGCGGCGGCCATGGCGGTGGGACTCGGCGCCGAGGTGACGGTGGTGAACCGCTCGGTCGCGCGCCTGCGCGAGCTGGACGACATGTTTCGCGGCCGTATCCGCACCCGGATTGCCTCCACCGCGGCGATCGAGGCGCTGGTGCTCGACGCCGACCTCGTCATCGGCGCCGCACTGGTGCCGGGCGCGCGTGCGCCCGTGCTGGTGCCGCAAGAATGGCTGGCGCGCATGCGGCCGGGTTCGGTGCTGGTCGATGTCGCCATCGACCAGGGCGGGTGCTTCGGCAGCAGCCACCCGACGACGCACGCCGAGCCCACCTATGTCGTCGACGGCATCGTCCACTACTGTGTCGCGAACATGCCGGGCGCGGTGGCTCGTACGTCCACCTTCGCCCTCGACAACGCCACCCTGCCTTTTTCCCTCGCGCTCGCCGACAAGGGCTGGCGCCAGGCGATGGCGGACGATCCGCATCTGGCCGAGGGGCTCAACGTCCATAATGGCAGGATCACCTGCGCCGCGGTCGCCGAAGCGCTGGCCGCACAATGATCCTTTCTGCGAACACGATTGGTGAGTAGCTCATGACCATCCTGCGTGACACCCTCTTCATCGGCGGGCGCTGGGTCGCCCCCCTCGGCAGCGGCAGCATCGACGTCATCGACCCGAGCACCGCGGCGGTCTATGCCCGCATCCCCGAAGGCGTGCCGGCCGACGCCGAGGCGGCGATCGCGGCGGCGGCCGCGGCCCTCGATCCGTGGTCGCGCACACCGGTCGCCGAGCGCGCCGCGTATATCGAGCGCATCGCCGCCGGCATCGAGGCGCGCAGCGACGAGCTCGCGCTCGCCATCGCCAGCGAGGTCGGCATGCCGCTCAAGCTCGCCGCCCGCGTGCAGGTGGGCGGGCCGCTGTGGCACTGGCGCCACTACGCCCACCTTGCGGACGAGTTCGATTGGGAAGTGCGCGTCGGCCATTCGCTGGTGGTGCGCGAGCCGATCGGGGTGGTCGGCGCGATCACGCCGTGGAACTTCCCCCTCAACCAGATCACGCTCAAGGTCGCGCCCGCGCTGCTGGCCGGCTGCACCGTGGTGCTCAAACCCTCCGAGGTGGCGCCGATCAACGCCTTCCTGCTGGCCGAGATCATCGAGGAAGCAGGCCTCCCGCCCGGCGTCTTCAACCTCGTCACCGGCTACGGCCCGGTCGTGGGCGAGGTGCTCGCGTCCGACCCCCGCGTCGACATGGTCTCGTTCACCGGCTCCACCCGCGCCGGCCGGCGCGTGGCCGAACTCGCCGCGGCAACGGTGAAGAAGGTCGCGCTCGAGCTCGGCGGCAAGTCGGCGGCGGTGGTGCTCGACGATGCCGACCTGGCGCGGGCGGTGAAGGCCACGGTGTCGAACTGCCTGCTCAATTCGGGCCAGACCTGCTCGGCGCACACGCGCCTGGTGGTGCCGCGCGGCATGCTCGACGAGGCTGCGCAACTGGCCGCAGGCGCGATGGGTGCGCTGAAACTCGGGCCCGCGCTCGCGCCCGACAGCCGCCTCGGTCCGCTGGTGTCGGCGGCACAGCGCGATCGGGTCGTCGGCTACATCGGCCGTGGCATTGCCGAAGGTGCGCGCCGGGTGTGCGGCGGCGCGGAGGCGCCGGCCGGCGTTGGCGACGGCTTCTTCGTGTCGCCCACCGTCCTCGTCTGCGAGAATGCGGGCGCGACGGTGGCGCAGGAGGAGATCTTCGGGCCGGTCCTCGTCATCATTCCGCACGACGGTGACGAGGACGCGATCCGCATCGCCAACGACTCGATCTACGGCCTCGGCGGCGCCGTCTGGGCCGGCAGCGAGAAGCGGGCGCTGGCAACGGCACGACAGATCCGCAGCGGCCAGATCGACATCAACGGCGCGCCGTGGAACCCGAGCGCGCCTTTCGGCGGCTTCGGCCAATCGGGGCTCGGCCGCGAGAATGGCGTCTACGGGCTGGAGGAGTTCCTGCAATACAAGGCGATCCAGCTGCCTCACGCCGAGGTGTGAGCGCCTGTCCGGGCTCGAGGCGCGAGCTCCGCGGCAAGCCCGGCTGCTCCGGTGCGGGGATGCGGCTCACGGAAAGGAGAACGGTCGTGTCAGCACGCCGGGGTCAGCACGCCGGGGTCAGCACGCCGGGCGAAGTTGTCACCACGCTGGGCGATAGCGGCAATCGCTGGCGCCCGCTTCGGCGCCGGGCCGGTAGTGTCCGCGGGGCCGCCCGACGGCCCGTCCTGGCCCCTGGGCAGACGGACATCATCGGCAGGGGAGAGCTTATTTCTTCGCTTCCTCAGTGGCGTTGTCAGCGCTCTTCTTCCATTCCTGGTAGCAGTCGAGACCGCAAAAGAACATGACGTAATCCGCCGCTTCGGCAACCGTCGATTCGGTCTTCGGCACTTCCTTCTCGCAGACCTCGCATGCCACGAGCTCTGCATGGACCGGTTCGTAATCACTTATCAAGGGTATCTCCTCGTCATCCGGCGCGGTCGTATGGACCGCGCCGGATCTCCAATGGCTTGCCCCGCCACGGGATGTGGCGGGGCGATCGACTTCGTATTGCGCCACCGATTTACGGCGGCCTTCGATGCCGGGCTACTCCGGCATCGGCCAGTGCGGATTCCAGGCGATCTCCCACAGGTGCTGGTCGGGATCCTGGAAGTAGCCGGCATAGCCTCCCCAGAAGGTATCCCCGGCAGGCTTCAGGATACTCGCCCCGGCGATCCGTGCCTGCTCCATGACGGCATCGACCTCGGCCTTCGAGGCCACATTGTGGGCGAGGCTGAACCCGCTTGCGTTCGGGGCGCCCAAGGGCAGGCCGCTATCCGCCGCCAGGCTCTTGCGCGGCCAGATCGCGAGCTTGAGGCCTGGCTGCAGATCGAAGAAGACGACCGCCCCCTCTGCGCATTCGGCACCGACGATGCCTTCGGTGGGAAAACCGAGACCGTCCCGGTAGAAGTGCAGCGATCGCTCGAGGTCATCGACCCCCAGCGTGATCAGGCTGATTCTCGGCTTCATGCGCGAACACCCTCCGAAACGGTGACCCGGCCACATCTACAGGATGACGGTGATCTCCTCGCGGCGTTCCAGTTCCTCTTCCAGGCGCAGACCGTCGACATCGAGCGCGTCATGTGCCGTCAGCAGGCCGAGCGGCCGCCCCGTCTTGTCCACCACCGGCATGTGTCTGAAGCCGCCTTCGTACATCAGGTGCAGGGCGTGACCGAAGGGTTTGGTCGGGCCGATCGTCTGCACCTTGCGGGTCATGATGGCGTCGACATGCATCCGGGCAGGATCGTGACCGGCCGCAACGGCGCCGAAAACGATGTCGCGCTCGGTACAGATGCCGGCCAGCATCCCCTGATCGACAATCAGGACCGCCGAGGAGTGGCTCTCCTTCATGATTTTTGCAATCTCGCGCACCGTGCTGGTGGGACCCGCGGTCGGAAACGACCGCTTCCCGATGACTTCACTGACGGGACGTCTAGGCATTTGGTTTACCTCGCTTGGGTTCTGGGCCGGGTAGGGCCCAGATGGTGTGACCCTTAGGGCAGGTCGAAGTTCGTCCGATCTTCGCCGCCCGCTCCAGTGCGGCATGTGAATCGTGCGACGCGACGGCCACCTCGGCGGCGGGCGCGCGGTCGGCCGCGTGCTTTAGAATTCGCCCCACTCGCCTCACACCCATCGCCGCCATATGAGACTCCTGCTGATCGAAGACGACCCGATGATCGGCGCCGGCGTGCAGCAGGCGCTGCGCCAGGACGGCTATGCGGTCGACTGGGTGCGCGACGGCGTGGCTGCCGAACTCGCCGTGCAGGACAATCCGTACGAGCTGCTGCTGCTCGATCTGGGCCTGCCGCGCCGTGACGGTATCGCGTTGCTGCAGCGCCTGCGCGCGGCGGGAAATGCCTTGCCGGTGCTGGTGCTGACCGCGCGCGACGCGGTGGCAGATCGCATTCGCGGGCTCGACGCCGGGGCCGACGACTATCTGGTCAAGCCCTTCGATCTGGACGAACTCGGCGCGCGCGTGCGCGCGCTGCTGCGCCGCCAGCGCGGCGCGGCGACGCCGCTGATGACGCTCGGTGCGCTGCAGCTCGATCCGGCGAGCCACGAGGTGAGCCTGGGCGGGGAGCCGCTGCGGCTGTCGGCGCGCGAGTTCGCCTTGCTGCGCGCCCTGCTCGAGCAGCCGGGCAAGCCGCTGTCGCGCGCTCAGCTCGAGGAGCGCGTCTACGGCTGGGACGAGGAAATCGAAAGCAACGCGGTCGAGGTTCACATCCATACCCTGCGGCGCAAGCTCGGGACGGAGTGGATCCGCAATTTGCGCGGCGTCGGCTACTACCTGGCGGAACCGCGATGAGCTCGCTGCGCCGCACCCTGCTCTTTTCGCTGCTCGGCGCGATTGTCGTCGTCTTCGCCATCGGCGGTTTCGCCACCTACCGCACGGCGCGCGGCGAGATCGACGCCCTGATGGACTACCAGCTGCGCCAGCTCGCGCTGTCGCTGCGCGACCAGCACTTCGGGCAGTCGACCGCACCGGTGGCGCCGCCCGAGGAGGCGTTCGATTTCGTCATCCAGATCTGGGACGGACAGGGCGTTCGCCTCTACCTTTCCCATCCGCACAGCGTGCTGCCCTCGCTCGCCAAGTTCGGCTACAACACCGTCGCCACCTCGGAAGGCCGGTGGCGGGTGTTCTCCATCCCGCTGCAGGAGCACGTCATCCAGATCGCGCAGCCGATGTCGGTGCGCGGGCGCATGGCGGCCGATGCTGCCCTGCGCACCCTGATGCCGCTGCTCGCGCTGATGCCGCTGCTCGCCGCGCTGATCTGGTATCTGGTCGGACGCGGGCTGCGTCCGCTCGAGCGCCTGGCGCGCGAGGTCGGCAAGCGTCGCGCGGACGCGCTCACCGCCTTGCCCGCGGCCGGCGTGCCCGACGAGGCGCGTCCGCTGGTGCTGGCGCTCAACGCCTTGCTCGAGCGCCTCGACCATGCGCTCGCCGCCCAGCGGGCCTTCGTTGCCGATGCCGCGCACGAACTGCGCACGCCGCTCGCGGCGCTGCAGATCCAGCTCCAGCTCGCCGAGCGCGCCGGCGACGAGGGCGCGCGCCAGGCGGCGCTGAAGGAGTTGCGCGCCGGCCTGCAGCGTTCCACCCATCTGGTGCAGCAGTTGCTGACCCTCGCGCGCCAGGAGCCGGGCACGGATGCCGCACCGGCATTCGCGCGCGTCGGGCTCGCCGAGCTTGCGCGACAGAGCCTGGCCGATCACGCCCCGCTCGCCCATGTCCGCCGCATCGACCTCGGCGCCGAGGAGCTCGATGAGCGCCTCGAAGTGGCCGGCGATGCGGCCGCGCTGCGCACGCTGGTAGGCAACCTGATCGACAACGCCATTCGCTACACGCCGGAAGGCGGCCGCGTCGACGTCGCGGTGCGCGGCACGGCAGGGGAGTGCTGGCTGTATGTCGGCGACAGCGGCCCCGGCATTCCCGCGGACGAGCGCGAACGCGTGCTCGACCGCTTCTATCGCCGCGCCGGGGTCGAGCAGCCCGGCAGCGGCCTCGGCCTGGCGATCGTACGCAGCATCGCCGAACGCCACGGCGCGCGTCTCGTGCTCGATGCTTCGCCGCTCGGTGGCCTGCAGGTGGCGGTCGGTTTTCCCGCGGTCGCGGCGAGCTCTTAAGTTTGCGTTAAGTCGGGCCGCGCTAGATTTCGGCTGTCACGGGCGCTCGTTGCCCGTCCCGGTTGAAGGAGCCCGACATGAAATCACAGGCAATCAAGCTCTCCGCCGTCGCCGCCGCGGTTGCGGCGGTCTCTGTCGGCGGCTACCAGGTCGTCCAGCAGTCCATCGGCACCGCGCACGCAGACGCCCCGCCGGCCATCGTCGCGCCGGCCGTCACGTCGCCAGCGCCGGCAACAGCGCTCGCGCTGCCGAATTTCAGGAGCATCGTCGAGCGCTATGGCCCGGCGGTGGTCAACATCAGCGTCGAAGGCACGGTCAAGACCGCCGCACGCGGGGTGTCGCCCTTCGGCGGCATGGATCCGGACGGCCCGTTCGGCGAGTTCCTGCGCCGCTTCGGCCCGGAACTGCAGGTGCCGCAGGGCGAGCAGATCAGGCGCGGCATGGGTTCGGGCTTCATCGTCAGTGCGGACGGCATCATCCTGACCAATGCGCACGTCGTCGCCGATGCCACCCAGGTCACCGTGAAACTGACCGACAAGCGCGAGTTCACCGCCAAGGTCGTCGGTATCGACAAGCCGACCGACGTCGCGGTGATCAAGATCGACGCCAGCGACCTGCCCACGGTGCCGCTCGGCGACCCCTCCGACACGCAGGTGGGCGAGTGGGTGCTGGCGATCGGTGCACCCTTCGGCTTCGAGAACAGCGTCACCGCCGGCATCGTCTCGGCCAAGTCGCGTTCCCTGCCCGACGAGGGCTACGTGCCATTCATCCAGACCGACGTCGCGATCAATCCGGGCAACTCGGGCGGTCCGCTGCTGAATCTGAAGGGCGAGGTCATCGGTATCAACTCGCAGATCTACAGCCGCTCGGGTGGCTACCAGGGCCTGTCGTTCGCAATCCCGATCAACGTCGCCGAGCACGTCAAGGACCAGCTGCTGGCGCACGGCAAGGTCACGCGCGGGCGGCTGGGCGTTGCGGTCCAGGATCTCGACCAGGGGCTGGCGGAGTCGTTCGGGCTGGACAAGGCCCGCGGCGCACTCGTGAGCCGCGTCGAGACCGACAGTCCGGCGGCGAAGGGGGGGCTGGAAGCGGGCGACGTCATCCTCGAATTGAATGGCGAACCGGTGGCGTCCTCGGCCGAACTGCCGCCGAAGGTGGCGGCGATCATGCCCGGCAAGGCCGCGTCGCTGAAGGTCTGGCGCAAGGGCGCGGCGAAGTCGCTGACGGTCACCGTGGGCGAGCTGGAGGCGGCGGAGGTGGCCGACGCGGGAAGCGCCGAAGGCGACCGCGGCCGGCTCGGCGTGGCCGTGCGCCCGCTCAGCCCCGAGGAACAGCAGCAGGCCGAGACCAAGGGCGGGCTGCTGGTGCTCGACGCCGCCGGCCCGGCAGCGCGCGCCGGAATCCAGCAAGGCGACGTGATCCTCGCGGTCAACGGCAAGCCGGTGACCAGCGTGGACGAGCTGCGCAAGCAACTCGCCGGCCTCGGCAAGCACGCCGCGATCCTCGTCCAGCGTGACGACGCGCGCATCTTCGTGCCGATCGAGCTCGGCTGACCCCAACCGGACGCAGGCCTGGCCGCATGCGCGCATGCGGCCCAACACCATGGAGCAAGAGATGAAGAACGGACAGCGGATATCTCGACGCGTGCTGCGGCACTTCCTCCAACTCGCCGCCGCCACTTTCGCGCTCGGCGCAGGCGCGGCGCCGGCCAGCGCCGAGGACGGCGAGGCGAGGCTGGCGTCCGGGCAGTTCGAGGACAGCGCCTGCAAGTCCTACCAGCACAGTTTTGCGCTGCGGCCTGCGCCTTCGGCGCTGATGCCGCTGGCGCCACGCGCGCATGTCCGCGTGCTCGACGCCAGGGGGCGCAAGCTCACGCAACTTGCGTTGCACGGCGCCAGCTCGGTCGGCCCCTTCGACGAGGGCGCCTATACCGTCCTGCTCAAGGCCGACGGGCTTACCGAGGTGCATCGCATCCGCGTCGGTCCCGACACCCAGGCTTACCTGCATTTCGGCGAGATGGCCTGAACCTGGCCGAGCGGGTTGCGGCGCGCCGGAGCGGGAGCGGCGCCCGCGGCCGGCG
>JBFGZP010000060.1:0-13760 GCA_041586695.1 Thauera sp. | reverse complement strand
GCCGGCGCCGAAGCCGCCGCCTCGGCGCGGGCGGTCAAGCGCATCGACGACGTGCGCGTGCTGCGCGCCGCGCAGTTCCCGGAGGATGCCGGTCCGATGGCGCACCCGATCCGGCCCGACGCCTACCAGGAGATCAACAACTTCTACACCGCCACCGTGTACGAGAAGGGTGCCGAAGTCATCCGCATGCTGCACACCCTGCTGGGGCCCGAGGGCTTCCGCAACGGCATGGATCTCTACTTCAGCTACCACGATGGCCAGGCCGTGACCTGCGACGACTTCGTCGCCGCAATGTCCGAGGCCAACGGCGCCGAGCTCGAGCAGTTCATGCGCTGGTACGGCCAGGCGGGCACGCCCCGCCTGAAGGCCAGCGGGGCGTGGGATGCCGCCAGCGCCACCTACACGCTTACGCTGGCCCAGCACACGCCGGCCACGCCCGGCCAGCCCGACAAGCTGCCGCTGGTGATCCCGGTGGCGCTCGGCCTGATCGGCCCCGATGGCCGCGATCTCCCGCTGCGGCTCGATGGCGAGGCCCAGGCCGGCGCCACCACCCGCGTGCTCTCGCTCACCGCGGCCGAGCAGAGCTTCCGCTTCATCGGAGTGGACGCGAAACCTGTGCCGTCCCTGCTGCGTGGCCATTCGGCGCCGGTCATCCTCGAACTCGACGAGGACGACGCCTGCCTCGCCTTCCGCATGGCTCACGACGCCGACCCCTTCAATCGCTGGGACGCCGCGCAGCGCTTCGCCGAGCGCGTCATCCTCGGCCTTGCTTCCGCGCCGGCTGCGGCCGTGCCAGAGGGCTTCGTCGCCGCCTTCCGCGCCCTGCTCAGCAATTCGGCGCTGGACCCCGCCTTTCGGGCCGTGGCCGCAGCCTTGCCCACCGAAGCCCATCTGCTCGAGCGCATGTCGCCGGCCGATCCCGTCGCGCTGCGCGGCGCGCTCGTCGCCGTGACGCGCCGGCTCGGCACCGACCTGGCCGGCGACTGGCTGAGCCTGGCGGAATCGATGCAGGTGCCCGGCGCCTACCGCTACCATCCGGCCGACGCCGGCAAGCGCGCGCTGACCAATCTTGCGCTGCGTTATCTCGCCGCCGCCGGCAGCGACGAGGGGCTCGCGCTCGCGCAGGCCCGCTTCGATGCCGCCACCAACATGACCGAGCGCTTCGGCGCGCTCGCCGCCCTGGTACAGAGCGCGAGCCCGGCCCGCGAGGCCGCGCTGGAAGCATTCCATGCACGCTACGCCGCCGACGCCCTGGTGCTCGACAAGTGGTTCGCGCTGCAGGCCGGCGCGTGGCGCTGGGACGCCGCCGTAGCGCCGACGCTCGAGCGGGTGCGGGCCCTGATGGGCAACTCGGCCTTCAGCCTTGCGAACCCGAACAAGGTCTATGCGCTGTTGGGAACCTACTTCCGCGCCAATCCGGCGGAGTTCCATGCCGCCGACGGCAGCGGCCATGCCTTCTGGGCCGAGCAGGTCATCGCGCTGGACGCGAGGAATCCCCAAGTGGCGGCGCGAATGGCGCGTGCGCTGGAGAACTGGCGCCGATTCACGCCTGCGCTGCAGGCAAGCATCCGGCCACAGCTCGAGCGTGTGCTGGCGGCGGACGGGCTGTCGCCCGATGTTGCGGAGGTGGTCGGCAAGGCCCTGGGCTGAACTCCACGGCGCGCACGACCGAAACGAAAAACGCCGGTCGAACCGGCGTTTTTCATGCGGGCGGGACGTCCGCCACTCAAGGTGCCGCGATGTCACCGGCGATGTAGCTCTCGAGCTGCTGGATGGTCGCCTGCTGCTGCGTCACGATCGATTTCACCATGTCACCGATGGTCACGATGCCGATGATCTTGCCGTGATCGACCACCGGCAGGTGACGGAAGCGGTTATCGGTCATGGTGTGCATGACCTCGTCCACCGTGTTCGACGGCGTCACCGTGCACGGGTTGGGCGTCATCAGCTCGGATACCTTGACGTCGCGCGAGCCCAGCCCCTTGAGCACCACCTTGCGCGCGTAGTCGCGCTCGGTGAAGATGCCGGTGAGGCGGTCGTTCTCGGTCACGAGGACGGCACCGATATCGTGCTCGGCCATCAGCGACAGCACATCGAAGATAGAGTCAGATGGCCGCACCGCAATGGCCTTGCTGCCCTTCTGGTCAAGAATCTGCCGTACCGTCGTTGTCATTCCTCTTGCCTCCCAGCGGTTGTTGAAATGCAGGTGCAGCCCCCGGATCAGTTTCCGTATAGATTGGAGCGAAGTGTGGCCCGGCGCAAGCGCCTCGATGCCCGAGGCGAGTGCACTCGGGGTCAGATTTCCAGATTGTCGATCAGCCGCGTGCGTCCGAGGCGGGCGGCGGCGAGCACCACCAGCGCATCGTCCATGTGCACCGGCGGCTGCAGGTCGGCGCGGCGGCGCACCGCCACGTAGTCGGGTTCCCAGCCGTTCGCCTTGAGTTCGCGCATGGCATCGGTCTCGAGTGTGAGCACATCGTGGTCGCCGGCGCGGACCGCGTCGGCGATGCGATTGAGCAGGCGGTAGAGCAAAGGCGCACGGGCGCGCTCTTCCGCGCTCAGGTAGCCATTGCGCGACGACAGCGCGAGGCCGTCGTCGGCCCGCACCGTCTCGCCCGGATAGACCTCCACCGGCAAGGCCAGTTCGCGCACCATGTTCGACAGCACCATCAGCTGCTGGTAGTCCTTCTTGCCGAACAGCGCGATGTCGGGCTGCACCATGTTCAGCAGCTTCAGCACCACGGTGGCGACGCCGCGGAAATGGCCGGCGCGGAACTCGCCCTCGAGGACGGAGACCTGCGCCGGCGCGGGGTCGACATGGTAGCGCTGTGGCTCGGGATACATCACCGTCTCGTCCGGGGCGAAAAGATGCGCGACGCCGGCCGCCTCCAGCTTCTCGCAGTCGGCCGCGAGCGTGCGCGGGTAGCGGTCGAAATCGTCGTTGGGCCCGAACTGCAGCCGGTTCACGAAGATGCTGGCGATGACGCTGTCGGCACGCTTGCCGGCGTCTCGCATCAGCGTGATGTGGCCCTCGTGGAGATTGCCCATCGTGGGCACCAGAGCCACTTTTCCCGCCTTGGCGCGAGCGGCGCGCAGGCTGTCGACGGTGTGATGAATCTGCATTCGCGTTGGCGTTCCGGTGTTGAGAAATTCAGGCTTTCAAGGCTCAGTAGCAGTGCTCGACGGCGGGGAAGCTGCCGTCCTTGACCGCGGCGACGTAGCGCACCACCGCATCCTCGATGCTGGCTGCGCCGTCCATGAAGTTGCGCACGAAGCGCGCGGTCTTGCCGGGAAAGATGCCGAGCATGTCGTGCAGCACCAGTACCTGGCCGGCGCAGTTCGGACCGGCGCCGATGCCGATCGTGGCCATGGTCTCGAGGCCCGTGGTGATCTCGCCGGCCAGCGCTGCCGGCACCATTTCCATCACCATCAGCGCGGCGCCGGCCTGCTCGAGCGCCTTGGCGTCGTTGCGCAAACGGGCTGCGCCCGCGACGCTGCGGCCCTGCACCCGGTAGCCGCCGAGCTGATGCACCGACTGCGGGGTAAGGCCGATATGGGCGCACACCGGCACGCCGCGCTCGACCAGGAAGTGCACCGTATCGGCCATGAATTCACCGCCTTCGAGCTTCACCATCTGCGCGCCTGCCGCCAGCAGGCGCGCTGCATTGCGCATCGCCTGTTCGCGGTTCTCGTGATAGCTGCCGAAGGGCATGTCGCTGACGATCAGCGGCCGTGCGTTCGCGCGCGCCACGCACTCGGTGTGGTAGATCATGTGCTCGAGCGTCACCGGCAGGGTGGACTTCTGCCCCTGGAGCACGTTGCCCAGCGAGTCGCCGACCAGCACCGTGTCCACGCCGGTGCGGCCGAGCAGCGCAGCAAAGCTGGCGTCATAGCAGGTGAGCATCGCGATCTTGCGGCCCTCGGCGCGCATCTTGCCCAGCTCGAACAGGGTGACCGGTTTCTGGTCCTGGATGTAGCTCATTGATCGCTCCAGATGGGAGGCCGGAGTTTTCACCAAACTAGTGCAATGCACAAGTGCATTGGGCGAAAACGAACTCGGGGTTTACCCCGCGTAGCCGAAGAACTCGCGGTAGCTGCGCATGTCTCGCAGGCGCTGCAGCAACAGCTCGAAGTCGTCGTCGTTATCCACCGGATTGAGCGTGCCGGCGTCGACGATGAAGAGCGGTGCCGCCTCGTACTGGTAGAAGTAGCGTGTGTAGCGCTCCGCCACCTGTTCCAGGTAGGTCTCGGTGATTCGTCGTTCGGCGTCCAGGCCGCGCTTGCGGATCCGTTCCATCAGCGTATCGGGGCGGGCCTGCAGGTAGATCACCAGGTCGGGGCGGGGCGGGTCGGCCGGCTGCAGGCCGTCGGAGATGCGCTGGTAGAGCGCCAGCTCGTCTTCGCTGAGATTCTGGGCGGCGAACAGCTTGTCCTTGTCGAGGATGAAGTCCGACACCACGCGGCGCTCGTCGCCGAGCGGCGCGAGGGCTGCGAGCTGGTCCAGGCGCTGGAACAGGAAGGACAGCTGCGTCGCCATCGCCCAGCGCTCGGGCTGTTGATAGAAGCGGGCGAGGAAGGGATTGATTTCGGCTTGCTCGAACAGGGTGTCCGTCTGCAGCCGCTCGGCGAGGCGCTTCGCGAGCGAGGTCTTGCCGGCGCCGATCGGACCTTCGACGACGATGTAGCGGGCTTTGTCGAGCATGCAGGCGCGCCTTCTAGCTGCGGAAGATGAAATGGACGTGCCAAGCATACACAAGGCCGCCCACGGCGAGTCAAGCTTGATCTGTGGCGGTCGTCAGCGTGGGGCGCTGCGTCAGAGGCGCTCGATGGCCTGGTCGGCGACACCTTCGAGCAGCATCGCCGCTTCGCCGCGCCCGGGGATGCGCGCTGCCGGATCGATCTCGGTCAGCGGCAGCAGCACAAAGGCGCGAAGGTGCATGCGCGGATGCGGCACCTGGAGGCCGGGCTGGTCGATGACGGCCTCGCCGTGCAGCAGCAGGTCGAGGTCCATGGTGCGCGGTGCGAGGTCGTAGTCGCGCGTGCGCCCGCCCTCGTGTTCGATCGCGAGCAGGGCATCGAGCAGCGTGCGTGCATCCATCCCGGTGTCGAGCGCAATCACCGCGTTGAGGTAATCGGGCTGGCCCGCGACGCCGACCGGCGCGCTGCGATAGAGCGAGGACTTCGCCACCACCCGCGTGGCGGGCAGGGCGTCGAGGCGCTCGGCGGCGAATTCGAACGCCGAGCGCGGCTCGCCGAGGTTGGCGCCGAAGGCGATGAAGGCGCGCACGCGGCGGGCGCCGGGGCTCATGATGCGTCGGCGGGGGCGGCAGCGGCAGCGTCGCCGGCGGGCTTGCGGCGCCTGCGCCGGCGCTTCTTCGTCGGTGCCTCGTCGGCCGGGGCCTGGCGCAGCAGTGCGTCGCGTTCATCGTGGCCGGCGTGGGCGAAACGGTCCCACCAGTCCGGCAGCTCCATCGGGATCTCGCCAGACTGCGCGCGCAGGCGCAGGAAGTCCCAGCCGGCGCGAAAGCGCGGCTGCTCGATCAGGCGGTAGGGGGTCTTGCCGGCGCGTTTGTCGAAGCGCGGTTGCAGGGCCCAGATGTCCTTGATGTCGCCGGCGATGCGGCGGGTGATGGCGAGCTTGCCGGCCTGGGCGTGCAGCACCTCGTCCATCGCCTCGAACAGCGCCGGCTGCAAAGGCTCGCCCGCGGCCTTCTTCGTCTCCCAGGTCATCAGCACCTGGTGCCACAGCAGGGTCGCGAACAGGAAGCCGGGGGAAACCGACTTGTCCTGGCGCACGCGTTCGTCGGTGTTCTCAAGCGACAGCCAGACGAAGCGCTCGCCCATCGGCTGCTCGAGGATGACGTCGAGCAGCGGCAACAGGCCGTGATGCAGGCCTTCCTCGCGTAGCTGCTGGAGGCATTTCACCGCGTAGCCCGAGAACAGCAGCTTGAGCATCTCGTCGAACAGGCGCGCCGCCGGCACGTTCTCGAGCAGCACCGCCATCTCGCGGATCGGGTGGCGCGCCGCCGGGTCGATCGTCAATCCGAGTTTGGCGCCGAGCCGCACCGCGCGCAGCATCCGCACCGGGTCCTCGCGGTAGCGGGTGCGCGGGTCGCCGATCATGCGCAGGGTCTTTTGCTGGACGTCGGCGACGCCGTGGTGGTAATCGACGATGGTCTCGGTGCCGGGGTCGTAATACAGCGCGTTCACCGTGAAATCGCGCCGCGTGGCGTCTTCTTCCTGGCTGCCGAAGACGTTGTCGCGCAGCACGCGGCCGTGCTCGTCGGTCTCGCTGGTTTCGGCGTCCTGGCTTGCGCGGAAGGTCGACACCTCGATCGTCTCGGGCCCGCTCATCACGTGCACGATCTTGAAGCGGCGGCCGATGATGCGCGAGCGCCGGAACGCCGACCGCACCTGTTCGGGCGTCGCGCTGGTGGCGATGTCGTAGTCCTTCGGTTCGTGGCCGATCAGCAGGTCGCGCACCGCGCCGCCGACGACGAAGGCCTTGTAGCCATGCTCCTGCAGCACGGTGCACACCTTGCGCGCCGCGGGCGACAGTTGCGAGCGCTGGATGCCATGGCGTTCGATGGGGATGAGGGCGGGTTCGGAGCGGGCGGGTTGCGCCGTGCGGCGAAAGACCTTGCGCAGCAGCTTGCGGATCATCGAGGGGTCAGTTGTTCTTGCATGAGCCCGCAATAATAACCGATGCGCGCGCGGGCATTGCTCGCGCCCTCGGCGCGCGAGCTTCAACGCAGCGAAATGACCGGCCAGGTCTCGGCGAGCGCATGGGCACGCAGGGTCTCGTCCGGATCGACTGCGATCGGATTGGTCACCCGCTTCATCAGCGGCAGGTCGTTGTGCGAGTCGCTGTAGAACCAGCTGCGCTCGAAGCTGCCCATGTACAGGCCGAGTGATTCCAGCCAGGCGTCGGTGCGTTCGATCTTGCCCGCCTTGAACGCCGGCATGCCGCGCGGCTTGCCGGTGAACGCGCCGTTCTCCTGCGCGGGAATCGTCGCCACCAGGTTGGCGATGCCGAATTCGCGCGCGATCGGGCCGGTGACGAAGCTGTTGGTGGCGGTGACCACCGCCACCAGTGCGCCGCGGCCGATGTGTTCATCGACCAGCGCGCGCGCCTTGTCGGTGATCATCGGCCGGATCGTGGTGTCGACGAACTCGCGGTGCCAGGCGTCGAGCTGCGCGCGCGGGTGGCGGGCGAGCGGGGCGAGCTGGAAGTCGAGGAACTCGAAGATGTCGAGCGTGCCGGCCTTGTACTGCTCGTAGAACTGGACGTTCTTCGCTTCCTGGAGCTCGCGGTCGAGTACGCCCTTGTTGATCAGGAACTGCGCCCACTCGAAGTCGGAATCGCCGGCGAGCAGGGTGTTGTCGAGGTCGAAAAGAACGAGTTCCACTGGATGGCTCCGGAAAGGCTGGGGTTGTTGGTTCGATTCGCCGCCTTGCCGCGCGCGCGGCAAGGCTTCAGATGGCCAGGCCCTGCTGCATCATCTCGCGCAGCAAGGGCAGGGTGATCGGGCGCTTGCGTTCGAGGGAGGCTACATCGAGCGCGTCTAGCACGGCGAGCAGGCTGGAGAGCTCGCGCCGGCCGTGGCGCAGCAGGAAGTCGACGACGTCGTCGGCCAGGCGCAGGCCGCGGCGCTCGGCCAGGGTGGCGAGGATGGCGGCGCGTGAGGCGTCGTCGAGCGGCTGCACCTCGAAGATCAGGGCCTGGCCGATGCGGGTGCGCAGATCCTCGCGCAGGTCGAGGCCGAGCGGCGCGGCCGGTCCGGCGAGCAGCAGCGACTGGGCGTTGCCGCGGGCGCGGTTGAAGGCGTTGAAGAGCGCGATCTGGGCCGTGGGCGCGAGGTGGTCGACGTCGTCGATCGCGAGCAGCGCGCCCGCGGTCTCGGGCAGTGCATCGACGACCTCGGCGGCGCGCAGCAGATGGACCGGGCGGCCGCTGTCGCCGGCGAGCGTCGCTGCCGCGCGCAGCAGATGGCTGCGTCCGCTGCCCGGCGGGCCCCACAGGTAGACGTGTCGCGTCGGCAGGTCGGCCGGCGTTTGCGTGGCCGGCGCGATCAGCGACAGCGTCTCCACCAGTTCCGCATTGGCGCCGGCGACGAAGCTGTCCAGCGTCGGCGGCGCATCGGGTCGGATGTCGAGAACGAGTTGCTTCATCATTCGTCCGAACCCCGTGCGATGGCCTCGGCCTCTTTGCCCAGGTAGACCCGGCTCGCGAACCAGGCGCTGCGTACCTCGCGCAGGCCTACCAGCAGGGCCGCGCTCACCGGCAGCGCGACCAGCACGCCGACGAAGCCGAACAGCTGGCCGAAGGCCATCAGGGCGAAGATCACCGCCAGCGGATGCAGGCCGATGCGCTCGCCCACCAGGTAGGGTGTGAGCAGGAAGCTCTCGACGACCTGGCCCAGGCCATAGACGATCGCCACCCCGATCAGCGGCGGCCAGCCCTCGGCCTGCAGCAGCGCGGCGAGGATGGCGAGGATGAGCCCGCCACTGAAGCCGACATAGGGAATGAACACCAGCAGGCCGGTCACCACGCCCACCGGCAGGGCGAAGTCGAGCCCGGCGAACCACAGGCCCGCGCTGTAGAACACCGCCAGCAACAGCATCACCGACAACTGCCCGCGCAGGAACTCGGACATCACCGAATCGATGTCGCCGATGATGCGCATGCTGCGCTCCAGCCACGGCCGCGGCACCGCGTGCCGCAGGCCGTCGAGCAGGTGCGGCCATTCCTGCAGCAGGTAGAACATCACCAGCGGGATCAGGAACAGGTTGGCGACGAAGCCGAGCAGGGCGAGGCCGCCGGTCTTGAGCTTGGCGAGCACGATCGGCACGAGGTCCTGCGCGTTGCTCCAGTTGTCCGCGATCAGCTGGCGAAACTGCGCGGCATCGATCTGCACGTCGATGCCGAGGCGTGCCTGCAGCATCGGCGCGACCTCGTTGTTGAACAGCACGATCAGCTCGGGCAGGCGCCGCAGCAGCGTAACCGCTTCGCGATAGACCATCGGTATCGGGATCAGGGCGAGCGCGAGCAGCAGGATGCCGAGCGACACGATCACGATCAGTACCGCAGCCCCGCGCGGTACACGCCGCGCCACCATCCAGTTGACCGCCGGGTCGCAGATGTAGGCGAGCACGGCGGCGATGACGAAGGGCGTCAGGATCGGCGACAGCAGCCAGAACAGGCCGACCAGCGCCAGGCCCACGAGGGCCCAGGCGGCGGTTTGCAGACGGTCGGCGCGGGGTGCGTTCATTTCAAGTAAAATCGCGGACTTGGCGCAGGCCCGAGTGGCCCGCGAAACCTGTAAATGTAGCCACTTGGCGTTGCGGCCTCAAGCTCGGCCCGCAGCCACGAGGTCTCAGCCCTGCATCCTGCAAGCCCAGAGGAACGATCTTGAGCGCATCCCCATCTTCCACCCAAGCCTCCCTTTCCTACCGTGACGCCGGTGTGGACATCGACGCCGGCGACGCCCTGGTCGACCGCATCAAGCCCTTCGCCAAGCGCACGATGCGTCCCGAAGTGCTGGGTGGGATCGGCGGCTTCGGCGCGCTGTTCGAACTGTCGAAGAAGTACCGCGAGCCGGTGCTGGTTTCCGGCACCGACGGCGTCGGCACCAAGCTCAAGCTCGCCTTCCAGCTCGACCGCCACGACACCATCGGCCAGGACCTCGTCGCCATGAGCGTAAACGACATTCTGGTGCAGGGGGCGGAACCGCTGTTTTTTCTCGACTACTTCGCCTGCGGCAAGCTCGATGTAGACACCGCCGCCGACGTCGTCAAGGGCATCGCCCGCGGCTGCGAGCTGTCGGGCTGCGCCCTGATAGGCGGCGAAACCGCCGAGATGCCGGGCATGTACCCGGCTGGCGAATACGATCTCGCCGGCTTCGCGGTCGGCGCCGTGGAGAAGGCCGACATCATCGACGGCTCGAAGATCGTGCCCGGCGACGTCGTGCTCGGGCTGGCCTCTTCAGGCGCTCATTCCAATGGCTACTCGCTGATCCGCAAGATCATCGATGTCGCAAGACCCGACCTCGCCGCCGACTTCCACGGCCGTCCGCTCGCCGACGCCATCCTCGAGCCCACGCGCCTGTACGTGAAGCCGCTGCTGGCGCTGATGCAGGCGATGCCGGGCGCGGTGAAGGGCATGGCCCACATCACCGGCGGCGGCATCACCGAGAACATACCGCGCATCCTGCGCGACGAACTCACCGCGCGCATCGACGCCGCCAGCTGGACCCTGCCGCCGCTTTTCCAGTGGCTGCAGCAGGCCGGCAACGTCGCCGACGCCGAGATGCACCGCGTGTTCAACTGCGGCATAGGCATGGCCGTGGTCGTGTCGGGCGCAGACGCCGACGCGGCCGAAGCCAAGCTCGTGGCCGCTGGCGAAACCGTCCATCGCATCGGCTGTATCGATGCGCGCAAGGACGGCGAGGCGCAAACCATCGTCAGCTGAAACCGTCCGCCGCTGCGGACCGCAGTTGCGGTCCGCAGCGGAGAAGGCCCGCGATCGGCCGAAGCCGAGTTCAGGCAAATGGGTTTCGAAGGTCGAGAAGCCCGGCCAGGATCTGACCATCCTGCATGTCGTTCGACAACATCGCCGTGCAGCAGGTGAGTCGTGCCGCAGCCGGAATCATGGAACCGT
Source organism: Thauera sp. (assembly GCA_041586695.1). GTDB lineage: Bacteria > Pseudomonadota > Gammaproteobacteria > Burkholderiales > Rhodocyclaceae > Thauera. The sequence continues at coordinate 3,100 of JBFGZP010000060.1, read as the reverse complement.
GGATCGACAGCCTGTATCGCTCTGCCAGCTGCAGCTCAAGCTCATGCGTCTGTTCGTCGACCGGGACCACCCGGCACACGGTGCGGTTCACGCCCGGGACTTCACGCATCTCGGCAATCGAAAGCCTGAATTGAATCGTTATTCATCGATCCGCCGGATACGTGATTCGTATAGCCGGTGATGTGGGAGGGAGGCGCCGTGAGGTGGCTTTGACCCGGCCCGACGTCGACCCCAAGTACAGGAATCACTGTGTCGAGTGCTCTCCATCCCATGTCGACCAATCCACGATGGGCGCGTATCTGATTCCTCTGGAGCCGATACTCCTCGATAGGCCGCAGCCGCTTGACCCGCACACGGGCGTTGGTCTCGCGCTGAACGGAGTCGTGTTCGCCGCACCTGCGCCACTTCGAGCAATTCTAGTCGCTTGCACTTTGGCGCCGTTCGACGACCGTGGAGGCCATGTGAATCCCAAAGCAGGCGACCAATATCATGCCGTCACCGACTGCGCCAGATCGATTGAAGTGGAACACAGCCAAGCGTCCGCGATCGGCTTCTCGATGGATGACTTCGCGCCTTATCGTCGCCTCGATGCAAAGCGACGTGAGTCGAACGATCTGGATGCGTGCCGAGGCCACGTGTCTTCAGGTCTCGGATACCATTACCACGCGAACGCTCTCGGACAGAACCAGATCACTGGATGCTTCAAGGCGCCGCAGGGCCGTGTCTTGGAAGGTGAACACGACACTCGTTTGCCTACACCTGCGACGCGGCCGCCGCCGAGAGACCTGCTGCGGTGATTGCGCCCAACAATTCCCGAGTGACTTCCCGTAAACCTTCGCTTGCAGACCGGCCACAGGCATTCCGTCCTTGGCCCTCGTGTCATTCCGGGCCGGGCGCGTCCTGCCGCTGTCGCCCGCATTGCTCGAACCTTGGCCCGCATCCCTGGATCGCCACCATTTTCTTGACGTCCTATCGATGGAACTCGAATACACCTCTCGCCAGTGTTTGAAGTGTGGCTACGTCCGTGACAGCGCTGACCCCGCGCCAGATTACGCATGCCCGAAGTGCGGTGCTGTCTATGCCAAGCTCGAGGCAGCGCGCAATGCAGAATTGGATGCCCGGGAGCTTGAAGCAAGGAGCGCAAGGGATGCAGCGATCCGTGCGGAAAACGACGACAGATTCGAAGCCGAGCAACGCCGGCGTGACGCCCAAGAGGCACCGGCGCGGACGACGGCGCGCGTCATCTACATTCTGTACGTCTTGCCGTTCGCACTCACCCAGTTTGCTGGCCTGCTGCTCGCGTACAAGACGCGTCGGCCCGGCGACGACTCCTGGTTGAACGACCATTTCACCTGGCAGATACGAACGTTCTGGTACCTCGTGGCGCCGTCGGTTGCCGGGCTCGTTGCGTTGCTCATCGGAGGCGCCGCCACCAGGGTCTTTGTCGTGACACGCGAAAGCGTATTTCTCGAAGCGGCCTTTGATTCTGTCTACGTGTTGGCTGCCATCGCAGCCATTATCGTGATTGTGTACGGCTTCCGGGTGGCCAAGGGCTGGTACAGCTTGTCTCGCCGCAGTCCTCCGTGGTGAACGGGTCGTGCAATGGGTGCCAGAAGACATCGGGCGTCAAGCCGGACGCGTCGGCTTCGTTCACTGGAGAGTCCCAGCCATGCGCTCCACTCCCGAGCAGAACCGCGATAATGCAATCGCGCTCTACGATCTCATGTTCAACCAGTGCCGACCACAGGAGGCGATTGACCGCTACGTCGGCTCGACCTGCACGCAACACAACCCACAAGTCGCGGACGGCAGGGCCTCGTTCGTCGAGTACTTCGAACGCATGGCGCGCGAGTACCCGGCAAGCGCGTCTACTTCGTGCGCACCGCCGCCGAGGGGAGCCCCGTTGTCCTGCATTGTCACCAGGTCTGGCCGGCCGATGCCACCCGGGAATGTGCTGGTATCGACATCTTCCGCTTCGATGAAGATGGCAGGATCTTGGAGCACTGGGACGTCTTGCAGGTCGTTCCCGCAGAAGCGGAGCACGGCAACGGAATGTTCCAGGCCAGGCGCACGACGTGTGGGCCATCCCGCGGCCGCGTTGACGCCTGACCCGCCCCGTATCAACTCCCCCGAAGTTCGAGAGTGGTCTTATGCTCGGCTTTCCGGCGTAGGGCAGAACCGCTCGACTCGTCGCGCGGGCGTCGCGCCGCTGCCGCCCACGGGACTCGATGCGAGGCGTCATGGGGTCACCGCCCCGCATTTCTTCCGAGAGGAACGTCATGGCTACTCTTTTGAATCGCCCCAAGGACAATCCCTGGACGTTGAAGACGCCCCCGGGGTCATCCGCGTACACGATGCACACGGACGAGAAGGACGGGAGGAAGATCCTGGTGTGCACCGTCGGAAGCACGGTTCTTCACTATGACGAGCGCTGCATCGACGACCTGCATGCGATGCTGAAGAAGGCGGGAGATTGGGTAGAGCTCGGCGGCGCAGACGAGCAGAAGCCCGCGAAGGAAGGAACGGTGGAGGCCTGGGGTCGGGCAGAAACCAACCCGGTTGGGGGCTGGTACGGTCTCAAGAAGGGTTTGCGCGGCCGCTTCGGGGTCTACATCCCGCCGTTGATGGAGGAGCTCGGCCTGTGCGAACTGGAACACAAGCCCAGGAACAATCGCATGAGAGCCAAGTGATTCCGGTGAGGCCTCACCGCGCGCGCGAGGGGAGCGGGAAACGCCGGGACCGTTCGACGGGCCGGCGTCGATCTTCCCGCCAGTCGCTTCGGCGATCGGCGTCCGTCGGGCTCGACCCGCGCCTAATACAGGTTCCCGTTGAGGAGGATTCATGAAGACCATTGGACTCATCGGCGGCATGAGTTGGGAGTCGACCGTTCCTTACTACCGCCAGATCAACGAGACGATCAAGGAGCGCCTGGGCGGCCTGCATTCGGCGAAGATTGTCCTGTACAGCGTCGACTTCCACGACATCGAACGGCTTCAACATGCCGGTGACTGGGAAGCGGCAGGGGTCGTGCTGGCCGAAGCGGCCCGCGCGCTGCAGGCCGCAGGGACAGCCTTCCTGGTGCTATGCACGAACACGATGC
>JBFGZP010000059.1:0-13842 GCA_041586695.1 Thauera sp. | reverse complement strand
TGCAGCGTGGCGCCCATCAATTTCCGCTCTTGTCACGCCCTCCGCCGGCACCGCGCAGGTAGCGGAAGAATTCACTGGTCGGCTCGACCACCAGCACGTCGTTCTTGCCGCTGAAGCTCTGGCGATACGCCTCCTGACTGCGGTAGAAGGAGAAGAACTCGGGGTCGCGCTGGAAGGCGCTGGCGTAGGTCTTGGCGGCCTGGGCGTCACCGTCACCCTTGATCTGCTGGGCCTCGCGATAGGCCTCGGCGATGATCACCTCGCGCTGCCGGTCGGCATCGGCGCGAATCTTCTCGGCCGCCGCCGCACCTTCCGAACGCAGCTCGTTGGCCACCCGCTTGCGCTCGGCCTCCATGCGGCGATACACCGATTCGGACACCTCGGTCGGCAGATCGACGCGCTTCAGGCGCACGTCGACGATCTGGGCGCCGATCTTGCGCGCATCCAGGTCGGCCTTCACGCGCATGTCTTCCATGATCTGGTCACGCGCTCCGGACACGACGTCGTGCACCGTGCGCTTGCCGAACTCCTCACGCAGGCCGGCATTGACCGTCTGCCCCAGGCGTGTGCGCGCGCGCGCCTCGTCACCGGCAACCGACTCGTAGTAAAGGCGCGGATCGATGATGCGCCACTTGACGAAGTGATCGACGAGGACGTTCTTCTTTTCCGACGTGATGAAGCGCTCGGGTTCGGGCGTATCCATGGTCAGGATGCGCTTGTCGAAATAGCGCACGTTCTGGATCAGCGGCAGCTTGTAGTTGAGCCCGGGCTCGTCGATCACGTCCCTGACCTCACCGAGCTGGAACACGATCGCGTACTGGCGCTGATCGACCGTAAACAGCGCCATCGACGCGATCACGGCGGCGAGCAGCAGCGTGCCGCCAATTATGGACATCTTGTCACGCATCAACGACCTCCCCGTTCACGGCTGCGCATCAGATCCCGGTTGCGCGGAGCGGATTCGAGCGCCGGCGCATTCGCGCTCAGGCCCGCCTGCGATTGCGCATCGGGCTGCGAAACGCCTGTCTTGGCCCCGGCGGCCTGCTGCACGAGCTTGTCGAGCGGCAGGAACAGCACGTTGCCGTTCGCCTTCGAATCGATCATGACCTTCGACGTGTTCGACATCACTTCCTGCATGGATTCGATATACATGCGCTCACGAGTGACCTCGGGCGCGCGGCTGTATTCGTCGTACACCTGGTTGAAGCGGCTGGCCTCACCTTCGGCGTTGGCAACGACCCGTGCGCTGTACGCATTGGCCTCCTCGATCAGCCGGGACGCCGTACCACGCGCACGCGGGATGACGTCGTTGGCATAGGCCTCGCCTTCGTTCTTCTGCCGCTCGCGATCCTGTCCGGCCTTCACCGCATCGTCGAACGCGGACTGCACCTGCTCGGGCGGCTGCGCGTTCTGCATGGTGACGCGGCTGATCATGATGCCGGTCTGGTAGCGATCGAGGATGCGCTGCATGAGGTCGTGCGCGGTGGCTGCGATCTCCTCACGGCCTTCGTAGAGGACGAAGTCCATGCGACTCTTGCCGACGATCTCGCGCATCGCGGTTTCCGCGACCTGGCCGACGGAATCGTCCGGGTTGCGGTTGTTGAAGATGTAATTCTCCGGACTGCTGAGGATGTACTGCACAGCGAACTGGATGTTGATGATGTTCTCGTCATCGGTGAGCATCAGCGATTCGCGCAACACCTTGTTGCGCTCCGAGCTGCGATAGCCCACTTCCACCGTGCGCACACCGGTCAGGTCGACCAGCTCGGCGGTCTCGAGGGGGTATGGCAGGCGCCAGCGCAGGCCCGGCTCGGTCGTCTCCACGTATTCGCCCAGGCGCAGCACCACGCCGCGCTGGTTGGCGTCCACCGTGTAGAAACCGCTCGCCAGCCAGACCACGGCAACGAGTGCGAGGAGTGCGCCGATACCGCCGCCGAACTGCTTGAACGAGAAATTGGGAAGCTGCGGTCCGCCGCCTCCGTTGCCGCCCGAGCCGCCGCCGCGACTGCGCTTGCCGCCGAACATGCCCGACAGGCGTTGATTGAAGTCGCGCCAGACCTCTTCGAGATCCGGCGGCCCCTGATTGCCGTCGCGGTTGCCGCCGCTGCGATTACCTTCGCCACGATCGCCGTCGTTACCGCCCTGGCCACCCCAGCGTGGGTCGTTAAGTGACATTAGTAAGCCCGTTATCACGATTGAATAGGATGTTCTTCGCCTGCACCGGATACCCGATCGGCATTGTCATCGGAGGTCTGCTGAGCCACTTCCGCGAGCGCATCGCGCAGCAGATCAAGGCCTTCGCCTGTTCTGGCGCTCAAAAAAACGCGCCTGATTCTATCACAGCCATCCCGCTCGACTGCCGCTGCGGCCCGGGTGAGGTCGATCTTGTTCCACACCAGAACCTGTGAGACTTCGGCGGCACCGATCTCGCCCAGCACCGAGTTCACGGCGTTGATCTGAGCCTCGCGATCCTCGCTCGCCGAATCCACCACATGAAGCAGCAGATCCGCCTGCGCGGTTTCCTCGAGCGTTGCCTGAAAAGCCGCCACCAGGGCATGCGGAAGGTCGCGGATGAAGCCGACCGTGTCAGACAGCACGACGTTCGCCCCGCCCACATACAGCCTTCGCGACGTCGTATCGAGCGTGGCGAAGAGCTGGTCGGCTGCAAACGCCCCCGCCTTCGTGAGGGCGTTGAACAGCGTCGACTTGCCCGCGTTCGTGTAACCGACGAGAGAGACAGACAGAACCTCGCGGCGTTCCCTTGCGCGTCGCCTGACCTTGCGCTGCTTGGCGATCTGGGCCAGTCGCGATTTCAGCATCTTGACGCGATTGCCGAGCAGGCGACGGTCGGTTTCGAGCTGCTTCTCGCCTGGGCCGCGCAGGCCGATACCACCCTTCTGGCGCTCGAGGTGAGTCCATCCGCGCACCAGCCGGGTCGACAGATGTTCGAGCTGCGCGAGTTCCACCTGCAGCTTGCCTTCATGGCTGCGCGCGCGCTGGGCGAAAATGTCGAGGATCAGCGCCGTGCGGTCGACGACCATGCACTGCAGTTCGCGCTCGAGGTTGCGCTGCTGCCCAGGAGAAAGCGCGTGGTTGAAGACGACGATGTCGGCCTCGTGGGCACGCAGCGTCTCGGCGATTTCCTGCACCTTGCCGCTGCCGACGAACAGCTTGGGATCGGGCGCTCCGCGGCGCCCGCTAACGACGGCCTCAACGCTGGCGCCGGCACTGCCGACCAGCAGTTTGAGCTCCGACAGGCGCTCGTCGATCGCGCCCTGGCCGAGGTCGACCTGGACGAGAAGCGCCCGCTCGCCCGAAGCGGGACGCTCAAACATGCGGGTCTCCCGCGGCCTGCCGCGGCACTGCCACCGGGGTAATCAGGCGCTGCCCTCGCCCGCGTCCTGTTGCTGGATGACGACCGGACGCGCGGGGACGACGGTGGAAATCGCGTGCTTGTACACCATCTGCGTGACGGTGTTCTTGAGCAGCACGACGTACTGATCGAAGGATTCGACCTGCCCCTGGAGCTTGATCCCGTTCACGAGATAGATCGACACCGGGATGTGCTCGCGGCGAAGTGTGTTCAGGAAGGGGTCTTGTAGAAGTTGCCCTTTGTTGCTCATGGTTGGCCCTCGGTCTTTTCTGTTTATAAGAATGTAATGCATTTGATGCTGCACCGCCACATCGCAGTATGCAGGCAAATCCGCGTGTGGAAATCCGTTATTTCCGCAAGCGCGTTCAATTCCTCGCTGCGAAGGGGTTCTGCGTGGTGCGGAACTGGATCCGCAGGGGCGTGCCCTGCAGCTTGAAAGCCTCCATGAAGCTGCGCTCCAGGTAGCGCACGTAGGCGGCCGGGATATCGTCCAGCGCATTGCCGTGAATGACGATGATCGGCGGATTCATGCCGCCCTGGTGGGCATAGCGCATCTTGGGTCGGGCGAGTCCGCTGCGCGGCGGCGCCTGGCGCGCGACCGCCTGCTGCATCGTGCGCGTCAGCCGTGGCGTGGACAGATTGGCCGTCGCCGCTGCGTAGGCCGCGTCGACGGATTTCAGCAGACCGTTGATGCCTTCGCCCTTGAGCGCCGAAATCTGGTGGAAGCGGGCAAAGCCGAGGAAGGCGAGCTTGCGCGTGATGTCCTGCTTGAGGCGGTCGCGCCGGTAGTCATCGACCGCATCCCACTTGTTGATCGCGACCACCAGCGCACGCCCGGCCTCGAGCACGAAGCCGGCGATATGGGCGTCCTGCTCGGAGATGTCCTGCGCGGCATCGAGCACCAGCACGATCACGTTGGCCTCCTCGATCGCCTGCAGCGTCTTGATCACGGAGAACTTCTCCACCGCCTCGAAAACCTTGCCGCGCCGGCGCAGGCCTGCGGTGTCGATCAGGGTGTAGCGCTTGCCGCCGCGCTCGAATGGGATCGAGATCGCATCGCGCGTGGTGCCCGGCAGGTCGAAGGCGATGACGCGCTCCTCGCCCAGCAGGGTATTGACCAGCGTGGACTTGCCCACGTTGGGCCGCCCGACGATCGCCACCTTGGGGCCCTCGTCGTCCGACGAGGGCTTGTCCTCGTCGATCGGCAACGGCGCCAGCAGCAGGTCCACCAGTTGCTTGACGCCGTCGCCGTGTGCGGCTGAAACCGGCAGCGGATCGCCCAGCCCCAGCGCATGGAAATCGGCGCCGACGATGGCACGGTCCAGTCCCTCGGCCTTGTTGACCACCAGGTGCACCGGACGGCCCGCGCGGCGCAGGCGGGCGGCGATCTGTTCGTCGTGCGGCGTGCGACCGGCACGACCGTCGACCAGAAAGAGCAGCACGTCGGCCTCGGCGATGGCCTGTTCAGCCTGCCGCGCCATCTCGTGCATGATGCCGTCCTTGGCCACCGGATCGAAGCCGGCGGTATCGACGACGAGGTAGTCGCGATCGCCCAGTCGACCGATGCCGTAGTGGCGGTCACGGGTGAGCCCCGGCTGATCCGCCACGAGCGCATCGCGGGTGCGGGTGAGCCGGTTGAAGAGCGTCGATTTTCCGACGTTGGGCCGACCGACGAGAACAATGGTGGGTTTCACGAGTTTGCTTTTCGCCTCAGCGAAGTTCATAGGCGACGATGTCGCCATCCCGGCTTTGCACCACGAAACCACGACCAAACGGCCGCGGTTCGGCTGCGATCGCGCTGTCGTCCGCACGGTCGCGAGCGGCAAAGTCACCGCTTTCGCGGCCAAGCGCATGGACGTAGCCCGCTTCGTCGCCGACGATCACATGGTCACCGACAATCAGGGGACGCGTCAGCACGCGCCGCTTCATTGCATCCTGCTTCCACACGCTGGCGCCGCTATAGACGTCGAGCGCGTGCACCGCATCATGGTCGTCGGTGATCACCGCGAAGCGGGTGTCGCGATCCATGCCTACGCTGCTCGAGAAGTCACGCGACCACAGGGCGTTGCCGTTGCTTGCGTCGAAGCAGGCCGCGCGCCCCTGATAAGTCACCGCGCAGACTTCACGGCGGCTGAGCACAGGCGTGCCGGCGACGTCGGCAACGCGCTCCAGTTCGGTCGAGCCGCGCGGCGCGGCCACGGACAGCTCCGACAGCGCGCCGCCATTGGCGAGGTTGATCACCACCAGCTTGCCGCCGGGGAAGCCCGCCAGGGCCACCTTGCCCTCGAGCACGACGCCGGCAAAGCTGCGCAGCGCAAGCGGCGGATTGGCGCGCTGATAGACCCAGCGCCGGCTGCCGTCACGCGCGTCGAGCGCGATCAGGCGGTGGTCCGATGCGCGCACGACGACCACCTCGTCGTTGAGCGCCGGCGCTGCGAGCACCTCGGCCCCGACCGGCGTGCGCCAGCGCTCGCTGCCGGTGGCCGCGTCATAGGCGATGACGACGCCGGCCGCGCTCACCACCACGGCGAGACGACCGTCGGCACCGACCCCCGCCGACAGCGGTGTGCCGGCCTTGGCCCGCCACACCGCGCGGCCGCCCTCGAAGCGCGCGACCTCGCCATCCTGCGCCGCGGCATAGACGCTGTCGCCGGCCACCGCGGGCTGGAACCCGTAGTTGCCGGCCTTGCCCACTTTCGCCCGCCATACCGGCACGAGTTGCGCGGTGGCACGGAACTCGACCAGCTTCGCAGGCTCGGGGCCGCTGCTGGCGAACGGGTTCAGCGACGAGCAGCCGCTTGCCAGCGCTGCCGCCAGAATCATCGGTAATACACGCAGCGAAGCCAGATTCATCACTCAGCCTTCCAGGGATTCGAGTTTCACGCGCACGACTTCGCGCAGGGTGGTCGCATCGTCGCCGGCACGGGCCAACGCGTCGATCGCGCTCTGATAGGCCACGCGCGCCTCGGCGGCTTTCCCTTGCGCGGCCAGCACGTCACCGCGCAGGTCGGCAAAGCGCGCCTTGAAGGCCTCGGCGGGCATGGCCTCCAGGCGCCCGAGGGCGGCGTCGTGCTCGCCCTTTTGCAGCAGCACCGCCGCCAGGCGCAGACGCGCGAGGTCGCGCAGTGCCGGGTCCGTGCCATTTTCCGCCGCCCATTCGAGCTGGGTACGGGCATTGTCGAGCTCGCCCTTCTCAAACTGCACGCCGGCGGACAGCAAGGCGCCGAGCTGGGCATAGGCGGTGCCGGAATAGTCGCCGATCAGGCGCCCCGCGGCATCGCGGGCCTTCTGCGCGTCCTGCTTCTCGACGGCCTTCTGGACGGCGAAATAGAGGGCGCCGGCCTCGGCGGCGTTGCGGTTCTGGTACCACTGCCAGCCCTGCCAGCCCACCGAAGCGAGCGCGGCAACCACCGCCAGCGTCGTCACCAGGGTGCCGTACTGGGCCCACCAGGCCTTGAGTTCGGAAATCTGTTCCTGCTCTTCCGGGTCATACACTGCCATCGTCAAGCCTCGTCTTCGAGTTCTTCGGTAAACAGGAGCGCCGCCACCGTCTCGGGCAGCACCTCGAGGGCCACCCGCTGCTGGCCTCCGGGCCCGCGCAGCGGCTTGAGGCCGACCTCGCCCGCAGCGGCTTCGTCTTCGCCGATCACCACCGCCACAGGCGCACCGCTGGCGTCGGCCTTCTTCATCTGCGACTTGAAACTGCCTCCGCCGCAGTGCAGCACGGCGGCGAAGCCGTGCTCGCGCAGGGCCTCGGCGGCTCGGAAGGCGAGGCGCTGGGCAGCCTCACCCACGTGCACAAGGTAGGCGTCGGGCACGACGCGCTCACCCTCTCCACCGCACTCCAGCCACAGCGCGAGCAGGCGCTCGATGCCGATCGCGAAGCCGGCGGCCGGCTGTGGCTTGCCGCCGAGTTGCTCGACGAGGCCGTCGTAGCGGCCGCCTGCACAGATCGTCCCCTGGGCGCCGAGGCGGGTCGTGACCCACTCGAACACCGTGCGGTTGTAGTAGTCGAGCCCGCGCACCAGGCGGTGGTTGATGCGATAGGGAATGCCCGCATCCTTGAGGAAGACCTGCACCGCGGCGAAATGCGCGCGCGACTCCTCGCCGAGGAAGTCGGCCAGGCGCGGCGCTTCTTCGACGATCGCCTGCAGGTCCGGGTTCTTGGTGTCGAGGATGCGCAGCGGATTGGTATGCAAGCGGCGCTTGCCGTCCTCGTCGAGCCTGTCCCGATGCTGCTCCAGATAGGCGATCAGGGCCGCACGGTGCGCGCCGCGCTCCTCGGCCGAGCCGAGGGAATTGAGCTCGAGCGCCAAGTCTTCCACGCCGAGATCATCCCACAGCCGCGCGCACATCATGATGTGCTCGGCGTCGACATCCGGCCCGCTGAAGCCGATCGCCTCGACACCGATCTGGTGAAACTGGCGGTAGCGACCCTTCTGCGGGCGCTCGTGGCGGAACATGGGACCGTGATAGTAGAGCCGCTGCGGCCCGCCGGCGGCGACGAGGTTGTGCTGGATGGCCGCACGCACGCACGAGGCCGTGCCCTCCGGACGCAGCGTCAGGTGCTCGCCGTTGAGGGCGTCCTCGAAGGAGTACATCTCCTTTTCGACGATATCGGTGACTTCGCCGATCGCGCGCTTGAACAGCGGCGTCGGCTCGACGATCGGCATCCGGATCGGCCGGTAGCCGTAGCTCGTCAGCCAGTCGCGCACGATGCCTTCGAAGTATTCCCATATTTCGGCATCGTCGGGCAGGATGTCGTTCATCCCGCGCACGGCCTGAAGTGTCTGACTCATCGGTGAATCGTCTTTCGCTTGTCGTTATGCATGGCGCGCCGGGGCGGCCTTCCTGGTGTATTTCGTCGCCACGTAGTTATCCACGATGGCCTTGAACTCGGCGGCGATATTGTCGCCGCGCAGCGTGACGGTCTTCTCGCCATCGACGAATACCGGCGCCGCCGGCGTCTCGCCTGTGCCCGGCAGCGAGATGCCGATATTGGCGTGCTTGCTCTCGCCGGGACCGTTGACGATGCAGCCCATCACGGCCAGCGTCATCGTCTCGACGCCGTCGTACTGCTCGCGCCACACCGGCATCTGCCGGCGCACGTAGTCCTGGATGCCGGAGGCCAGTTCCTGGAAAAAGGTGCTGGTGGTGCGGCCGCAGCCCGGACAGGCGGTGACCATCGGGGTGAACGCGCGCAGCCCCATCGTCTGCAGGATCTCCTGCGCCACCACCACTTCCTGCGTGCGACTGCCGCCCGGCTCGGGCGTCAGCGAGATGCGGATGGTGTCGCCGATGCCTTCCTGCAGCAGCACCGCCAGCGCCGCGGTCGAGGCGACGATGCCCTTGCTGCCCATGCCGGCCTCGGTCAGGCCGAGGTGCAGCGAGTAGTCGCTGCGTCGCGCCAGGTCGCGATACACGGCGACCAGATCCTGCACGCTGGACACCTTCGCCGACAGGATGATGCGATCACGCCCCAGACCGTACTCCTCCGCCTTGGCCGCCGACTCCAGCGCCGACACCACCAGCGCCTCGCGCATCACGGCGCCGGCGTCGCGGGGCTCGGCACGCCGGGCGTTGGCATCCATGATGCGCGCCAGAACGGACTGGTCCAGGCTGCCCCAGTTCACGCCGATGCGCACCGGCTTGTCGTACTTGCAGGCGATCTCGACGATGGCCGCGAACTGGGGGTCGCGCTTGGCGCCGGCGCCGACATTGCCCGGGTTGATGCGGAACTTGGCCAGGGCCTCGGCGCAGGCCGGGTGCTTCGACAGCAGGGTATGACCGTTGTAGTGGAAGTCGCCCACCAGCGGCACGTCGAGCTTGAGCGCCAGCAGGCGGTCGCGGATGTGCGGCACCGCCTTCGCGGCATCCTCGTTGTTCACCGTGATGCGGACGAGCTCGGAGCCGGCGCGCGCGAGCTCCGCCACCTGCATCGCCGTGCCGAGCACGTCGGCGGTATCGGTGTTGGTCATGGACTGCACCACCACCGGCGCACCGCCGCCGACCCGTACCCGGCCGATACGCACCTCGCGCGTCATGTGACGGTCGCGAGGCACGGCGAAGATCATCTGTTCTGTCATGTCATTCCACCACTTAGCGCACTACCAGCCGTGCCACCGACCCCTTGGTGTGAGGGCCGAGATCCACCGGCTTGCCATCGAACTCCAGACTCACCTGCGCGGCATTGCCGACGACGAGCGCGAGTGGCGGATTGCCCTGCACGTTGCGCGAACTGCCTGCGCGACTGATGCCCGAATAGACGATGGCGCCCGCGGCGTCGCGTACCTCGACCCAGGAATCGGCGGCGAAACGGAACGCCAGTTGCGCCCCCTGCGGCGGCGCCGGCGCGGGCTCGACGGTCGCGGCCACGACCGGCTCGGCCGCAGGGGCCACCGCCGGCGGGACTGCCAGAGGCTGGTCTGCGGCTGTCCTGTCGGCCGGGATGGGCGGCTTCGGCGCGGCCTGCGTCACCGCGCCCGGCGCCGGCGGCCCGACCACCGCCACGCCCGGCGCCGTCTGCGGCAGCGGCGGCGTGATCGTGGCGGCGGGCGGCGGTGTTTCGCTGCCAGCGCCAGGGGCCGCCTCGCTCGCAGCCGGCTCGACCATGGTGAGCCGGTTGGTCTGTGGGTCGAACGCGGGCGGCATCTGCTCGGTCTCGAGCGAAAACTCGCTCTCGATCACCTCCGGTGGCGCCTCGGTGCGGAACCAGTCGAAGTACCAGCCTGCGAGCACAGTGGCGAGCAGCACCAGCACGATCAGGCCGACAGGCGCGCTGGTGCGCGGCGTGCCGCCCACGGGCAGATCGCCACGGGCGTTGCTGATCGGCGACAGATCGATACTGCCCAGGCCCGCGGCCCTTTGCACGTCGTCGAGCAACGGCACCGGGTCGAGCCCGAGGCAGCGCGCGTAGTTGCGCAGGAAGCCGCGCACGAAGGTCGGTCCCGGCAAGGCTTCGTAATCGTCGTATTCGAGCGCCTGCACCTGCCGCGGACTGAGCTTGAGCGCGTCGGAGACATCGTGGATGGAGAGACCCCGCAGCTCGCGCGCGCGGCGCAGCTGCGCGCCGGGGGACGGCCCGCTTGCGGCCTCGAAGGGCGCCGCGACGGATTCGGACTGCATGCTGCTCACTCGTACTTCCCTTCGGTCATCTGCTGATATTCGGCGGAATCGGCAAAACGGCTGCTCAATTGCGACGCATAGCTCGCTTCCGCATCCTGATTGCCCAGCCTGCGCTCGGTCCGCAGCCCCAGCCAGGCCGACGCGGCGTTCGTTCCCAGGCGCTGATGCAGGCGAATCAGGTGGCTGCGCGCCAGCGCGTAATCCCCGCGTCGATATGCGATCTCCGCGAGCTGGTACAAGGCCTGCCCATTATCGACATCGGCCTGCAGCGCCTTCGTAAACTGGACCTCGGCCGCCGCATCGTCCTTGAGCCGGAGGTGGCACAGGCCGGCATTGGTGTATGGCCTGTCCTGGTGTTTGTAGTAGGGGTTGCGCGCGGCCAGGGCGAGGCGCTCCAGCCCGTCCGCCTCACGCCCCTGGGTGCACAGGAACCAGCCGTAGCTGTTGTTGAAATCGGGGTCGCCCGGCGCCAGACGCAGCGCCTGCTCGAAGTTGGCCGCAGCAGTAGCCGACTCCCCAATCAGCATATAGACCAGACCCATCAGGTGAAACGCCGGGGCGTAGGAAGGGCTGTCGGCCAGCGCGACCTTGGCCTCGTCGAGGGCGACGTCGTTGCGGCCGACCCCGAAGTAGGCCATGCCGAGGTCGACGTGCACCCGCGCGCGCGCCTCGACCTCGTTCGCGGGAGACAGGTCGGACATGGGGCGACTGACGGTGGCGGCCGCCCCGGTCGCAGGCAGCGTGGTGCATCCGCCGGCCAGCGTAGCGGCGAACGCCACCAGCAAAATCGCGTCATTCCGCGTCATGAACGTTCCTCCGTAGCCTGCTTGAGACGCACTGTGCGCCGGGTCTTGTCCTGCACCTGACCGGCCAGCTGGCCACAGGCTGCGTCGACATCGTCGCCGCGCGTCTTGCGCGTCGTCGTGACGATGCCGGCGTCGATGAGGATACCCGCAAAGCGGCGGATTCGCTCCGCGGGCGAGCGCAGGAAACCCGAGTTCGGGAAGGGATTGAACGGTATCAGATTGAACTTGCAGGGCACGTCGCGCACCAACGCGACCAGTTCGCGGGCGTAGGCATCGCTGTCGTTTACGCCGTCGAGCATGACGTACTCGAAAGTGACGAAATCACGCGGCGCGCGCTCCAGATAACGCAGGCACGCGGCCATCAGCTCGCGCAGCGGGTACTTCCGGTTGATCGGCACCAGGCGATCTCGCAGGGCGTCGTTCGAGGCGTGCAGCGATACCGCCAGCGCGACCGGACACTCCTCGCGCAGGCGGTCCATCGCCGGCACGATGCCCGAGGTCGACACCGTCACGCGGCGTCGCGACAGGCCGTAGGCATGATCGTCCAGCATCAGGCGCAGCGCAGTGACGACGTTGTCGAAATTCGCCAGCGGCTCGCCCATGCCCATCATCACCACGTTGCTGATGATGCGGCCGTTGTCCTGCTCGCCGGCCTCGAGGTCCGGCGCGGCATCGCGCGCCGCTCCGAGCAGATTGTTCGCCAACCACAGCTGGCCGATGATCTCGGCGGCACTCAGATTGCGGTTGAAACCCTGCTTGCCGGTGGAGCAGAACGCGCAGTCGAGCGCGCAGCCGGCCTGCGACGACACGCACAGCGTGCCGCGGCGGGTCTCCGGGATGAACACCGTCTCCACCGCGTTGGCGCCGCCGACGTCCAGCAACCACTTGCGCGTACCGTCGGCCGACACCGAATCGCGCACCGGCAGCGGCGAGCGGATCACCGCGACTTCCTTCAGCTTCGCCCGCAGGGACTTCGCCACGTCGGTCATCGCGTCGAAATCGTCGCAGCCCTCGCGATGCATCCAGCGCATCACCTGGCGGGCGCGAAACGGCTTTTCGCCGAGCCCGGCGAACCAGGCGACGAGACCGTCGACATCGAAATCGAGCAGATTGACCGGCGCGTTCATGTGTATCCCCTTCGTTCCTAACGCAAACGGCCCGCTCACGCGGCCTGCAGCGCTTTCACCGCAGAGCCGGCGCAACGGGCCGCTGGAATGGACCGCTCAGCGGGAGTAAACGTTCATCCCCGGGAAGAAGAAAGCCACTTCCACGGCAGCCGTCTCGGCCGCATCGGAGCCATGTACCGCATTGGCGTCGATGCTGTCGGCGAAGTCGGCGCGGATCGTGCCCTTGTCGGCCTTCTTCGGGTCGGTGGCGCCCATCAGCTCGCGGTTCTTGGCGATCGCGTTCTCGCCTTCCAGCGCCTGGATCATCACCGGACCGGAGGTCATGAAGGACACCAGATCCTTGTAGAAGGGACGCGCCTTGTGCACAGCGTAGAACTGGCCGGCTTCCTGCTCGGACAGATGCACCATCTTCGCCGCGATGACCTTCAGTCCAGCGTCTTCGAAACGCTGGTAGATCTTGCCGATCACGTTCTTGGCGACGGCGTCGGGCTTGATGATGGAGAGGGTGCGTTCGATTGCCATGTAAAACTCCGAAACTGGGTTTGGAAAAAAGCTCTAAATTTTAGCAGGTTTCGCAGCTTGCCGATGGCAGGCCGGACATCGCGTGCAAGCGCGGAGCGATTCCGCCTGGCGTCAACCGGGCCGAATGCGGTAGAAGACCCGTGGATGCAGGAGTGTGGCGTTTTCGCGCGCCCCGAGCCGAGGGAAGGACGAAATGGAAACAATTGATTGCGCAGTGATCGGTGCCGGCGTGGTCGGGCTCGCCTGCGCCCGCGCGCTCGCCCGCGTCGGCCACGAGGTCATCGTCCTCGAGCGCGAATCCAGCTTCGGCACCGGCATCAGCTCGCGCAACAGCGAGGTGATCCACGCCGGCCTCTATTATCTGCCGGGATCGCTCAAGGCCAGGCTGTGCGTCGGGGGACGCCGACTGCTGTACGCATTCTGCGCCGAGCGCGGGGTCGCGCATGCGCGCTGCGGCAAGCTCGTGGTCGCAGCACGCCCCGGGCAGGCGGGCAGCCTGAACCGGATCGCCGAGCGGGCGCGCGCCAACGGTGTCGACGACCTTCGTCTGCTGCGCCGGGACGAGATCGCCGCCCTCGAGCCCGCGCTCGACGTCCACGCCGCGTTGATTTCGCCGTCGACCGGCGTGGTCGATAGCCACGGGCTGATGCTGGCCTTGCTCGGCGACGCCGAGAACGACGGCGCGATGCTCGCACTCGGAAGCCCGGTGCTCGGCGGCCGCAGCGAAGGGCGCACCCTCGTCCTGCAGGTCGGCGGCGGGCAGCCCATGCAATTGCGCGCACGCTGGGTGATCAATGCCGCTGGCCTCGATGCGGTTGCGCTCGGGCATGCGATTGCCTGCGAGGCCTCGGCGAAGACGCCGCAGGCACGCTTCGCCCGCGGCGTGTAT
>JBFGZP010000058.1:0-14172 GCA_041586695.1 Thauera sp. | reverse complement strand
CGCATCGAGCGGCGACGCCACCAGCGGTGCGGCCACCGGAGGCAATGGTGGTAACGGCGGCAACGGCGGCAGCAACACCGGTGGTGGAGCCACGGGTGGTGCCGGCGGCAACGGCGGCGCTGGCGGCACCAACACCGCCGGAGCCGGCACGGGTGGCGCTGGCGGCAACAATACCGGCGGTGCCGGCGGTGCGGGTGGCACGGCGTATGCTAATGCGGGCGTGTTCAACATGTCCAACAACATGAGCGGCAGCCTCTCCGGTGCAGCGGACATCACGATGATGTCGCAGAACAGCGGCATCGGTGCCCTCGTGCAGCAAAGCGCCAACGTGCAGGCCAACCTGAGCTTCTAAGGTCGGCCATGCTCCGGGGTGGGCGGCAGTCTTGTCGTCGCCCGCCCCGGGACGCACGATCTTGGAGGAGACGACAATGAAATCCGCTTTGACAATGATATTGCTGAGCATCGCACTTGCCGCCACGGTGGGCAGTTCGAATGCCGTGCGCGCGGATGACACCCCGGTCGCAGGCCCTGTCGGCCTCGACTTTGGCGGCAGGACGGTTGACACGGCCTTGCTGGAAGAACAGCGCGGTGGAACCGATAGCCATCTGAGCGAGATCCGGGCGGTAGGCTCGGTGAGCGAGGTGCAGGCCTACGATCTGGTCACGGGTTACAACATCGTGTCCGAAGGCTCGTTTGCCGGGGCGTCCGGAATGCCGATGTTGATCCAGAACACCGGCAACGGCGTGCTGATCCAGAACGCAGTGATCGTGAATGTCGAGGTGAAATAGCGGAGGCGACAATGACTTTCCGCAAGCTGCGACATCTTCTTTTCGCCGTCGTGACGACGACCTTCGGGTTCGGCGCCACGGCGGCTCTTGCCGACGATTTGCGCCTGGTGGCGCCGCTCGGCGGCAACCTTACCGTGCCGACCGTGAGCCTGAAGGAGGCGCGGTTCCTCGCCACCCTTCGCCAGCAATACGATTTCAGTTGCGGCTCGGCCGCAGTGGCGACCCTGCTCACCCACCACTACGGTTGGAAGGTGGACGAGGCAAGCGTGTTCCAGACCATGTTCGAGCATGGCAACCGCGACAAGATCCGCGCTGAAGGCTTTTCGATGCTCGACATGAAACGCTACATGGACAGCCGCGGCTTCGCCACCAACGGCATCGAGGCCACGCTGGACGAAC
The DNA here is from genome assembly GCA_041586695.1 of Thauera sp. Classification (GTDB taxonomy): domain Bacteria; phylum Pseudomonadota; class Gammaproteobacteria; order Burkholderiales; family Rhodocyclaceae; genus Thauera. The sequence goes on along the minus strand of JBFGZP010000058.1, from coordinate 12,985 downwards.
TGGCCAAGGTAAAGGTGCCGGCCATTGCCCTGATCAAGGAAAACGGCTACGCCCACTTCGTCGTCGTCAAGGGCCTGCGGCCGGGCGAAGTGCTCATCGGCGACCCCGCGATCGGCACGCGCGTGCTCGCACGCGAGGACTTCGAGCGCTTCTGGATGAACAATATCCTGCTCGTCGTCACCAACCGCACCGACATCGCCGAGTTCAATCGTGCCGAGGACTGGCGCGTCCGGCCCAAGGCACCGATCGGCACCCGGCGGGGCCACGACGTTGCCGGCATTCAGATAACGAACAAGCCCGGCTTGCTGGACTTCTAAGGAGGGGAGGACGATGCGAATCCCCACGCCTGTGCTGCTTGCCATACCTGCGATGCTCGTCGGGATTGGCGTAACGGAGTTTGCTGCGGTCGGCCAGCCCGGTGCCGCAACCCTGATCGGCGAGGGTTTCAAGCCCGGAGTCTGCGCCATAGAACCGCCGGCCGAACTGCTGGCGCTGGCCGACTGGCCGCTGGACAGCGCGGGCTGTGCGAGCGGCAAACCGCGCTTGCCGAAGGTGGTCGAGGCACGGATCCGCTCGGTGGCGGACATTCTCGCCGGCAGCCCCCGGGGTGGCAATGCCCTTGCAGATGCGCATCACACGCCCGCCCCGGTCGTTACGGCAAAGATCGTCCCGATCGAACGCATCCCCGGCGGCCCGGTTGCCGTCACGGTGGCCGCCGCACCCGAGGCGGAAGGCATCGACGACCAACAGGCGGGCCCACTGCCCACGCTGACACGGTCTCCTTCTGCCGGGGATTCTGACGCCGGGCTCGATATCCTGGCAAAAGGCCACTCGCTGAAGCCGAAAAGGCTGCAGCAGGTCGATGCGCGTTCGCAGTACGGTGACCTGGGGGCGACGCCATCCCGCGACGCAGGCGCACGGAATCACAGTGTTCCGCCCGCGCTCTTCGCTGCGGCAGCCGTCGACCCTTCCAGGCTCGACGAGCTCCGGGGCGGTTTCGACCTGGGCGACATCCAGGTCAAGATCGGTATCGAGCAAGTGGTGATGATCAACGGGGTGCTGCAGAGCACGACGGTGTTGCGTCTGGCCGAAATCGGCAACACGATTGCAGAGGCGCAGGCACGGGTCACGACGACGCTCGCCGAGGCGCAGGCACGGCTCAACACGACACTCGCCGAGGCGCAGGCACGCATCGCCGAAATTCAGGCGCCTGCCTCCGGCGGCGCAAGTGCACCCTCGGTCCCGAGTGCTGCGGCGCCGGCCTCGACTCCGAGCGCTGCGGTTGCGACCTCGACTCCGAGCGTTGCGGCGCCGGCCTCGACCCCGAGTGCTGCGGTTGCGGCCTCGACTCCGAGCGTTGCGGCTCCGGCCTCGACCCCGAGTGCCGCGGCTCCGGCCTCGACCCCGAGTGCCGCGGTTGCGGCCTCGACCCCGAGTGCCGCGGTTGCGGCCTCGACCCCGAGTGCCGCGGTTGCGGCCTCGACCCCGAGTGCTGCGGTTACGGCCTCGACTCCGAGCGTTGCGGTTGCGGCCTCGACCCCGGGCGTTGCGTTGCCAGCCCCGGCGCCGAGTGCCGTGCTTCCGGTCGCCGCTGCCCTTCCAGTCGGCGCTGCGCTCGCAATCATCCAGAACGGGCCGAACAACAGCGTGAGCACCGCTCTCAACGGCGCCTCACTCGCAACGATCATTCAGAACTCGCTCGACAACCAGCATGTGCAGGTCATCACGAAGGTCGACGCCGCAGTCAATAGCGCGGAGATCATGCAGGGCCTGAGATTGAATCAAGCCCTCGACGAGGCGCTGACTCGCGCAATGATGGCACGCTGACGCTGAACAGCCCGGATTCATGCTGGCATGAATCCGGGCTGCTGTAGTCGAAACCTCGGAAACCTCAGAAGTTGATCGGCATCCGCGCCGTCAGTTGCATGTCCGGCGTGTCGTTGGTCACCCCGACCCCGAGCGACAGGTTCAGCGTGCGCTGCGGGCTCAGCTTGTACGAGTAGCCCAACAGCAGCGAGCCGAGTTGCACGCGGACGCCGTCCGCCTTTTCCCCATTCGGGAAAGTCGCGTTCGTCTTTCCGACCGACAGGTGATCGTAACCGATGCTGAACGAAGAACGCTCGTTCAGTGCCAGGCCCATGCCGAAGTTGAAACCCCACACCCCTCCAGGCTGTATTTCTACATAACGGGTCTGGACGTCCTCAGGCACATCTATCGCGTTGATGGTCACGTCGTTGCGCTTGAAGCTGTATTGATAGCTGATGCCGCCGAAGAACACGGCCGGATCAGAGGGGATCAACGCCGTCAGGCCAGGGGTGACGGAGTAGAAGCCGGATCCGGTCGGCAGCTCTTGCTGCACGCCGGAGGTACGCGCCCCCTCGACCGTAAATGCGGTAGGCACTTCGAACGGATCCTTGCCGGTGCGTGCCTTCACCCGCATCGACGCGATGTAATAGGGTGAATCACCGCCGCCGTCGTTGAGTTGGTAGCGACCGATCAACTCCACATCGCCGATGCCCTTTCCGTCCTGACTGCTGTAGAAGTTGTCCGTCGCCGTCCCGGTGAATACCTCGCGGGCGCGCGTGTCGTCGTAGCGGTAGACATAGGGCAAGCGCGCTTCCACTTCGAATCGATTGGTGATTCCGCGCCTGAACGCCACCGTGCCGGTAAAGGAGTTCGACTTCACGGTGCGGACGTCGATCAGCCCGATCAGGATCGCCGGAATCACCGTATAGCCTACCAGCGCGATACGGTCGCTCGAGGAATAGGAATACTGCAGCGAGGGCTCGACGACCCACTTTCCCGGCGCGGTGAGCACGCCGGGCTGCTCGAAGATGGGCGCCACTTCCGGCGGTCGGTCGCGCTCCGCCGGTGCCTGGCCGACGGGCCGGGCCGATTCGGCCTGCGCAAGCACCGGCGCCGGATCGGCCGGCGGCGTATTGCCGCGCGCGCGCCGATTCAGATCGACCGAGCGACGCAGTTCGATGAGCGCCGCCTGCTGGCGGTCCAACTCGCGCTGCAGCAGCTCGATCTGTCGCGTCTGCGCATCCATCTTTTGCCGCACGACCTCTTCGTCGGCCGATGTCGGTCCGTCGTCGGCCGCGAGAGCCGCCCCCCCCATTGCCGCAAGCAGCAAACCCGCCAGCGGCGGCGTGATTGATCGGATGGCGCGGTTTTTGCGCATCGTGTTCTCTCCCTTGTCGACAAACGAAGAGCCGCCGTGGGCGACAGTTACAGAATGATCTTGAGGCGGTCGATCAGGCGGTAAAGCGTGACCCGCGAGACACCGAGCTGACGTGCGGTTTCGGAGACGTTGTTCTGGTATTTGCGAAGGCTCGACTCTATCACTTCGCGCTCGACAGTTGTACGCACCTCATCCAGAGTGGGTGTGGCGTCCGGCGTCACGCCCGCCAACCCGAGGTCGGCGGCGCTGATCAGCCGGTTCTCGCTCATGATCATCGCATGCTGAACGCGGTTGATGAGCTCGCGCACGTTGCCCGGCCACTCGCAATCGACCATCGACCGCAGCGCCTCGCCACTGAAGCCGCGTACCTGCGAGCTCTTCTGCTCGCGGTTATCGTCGAAGATCTTCCGCGCCAGCAAGGGGATGTCCTCGGCGCGCTCGCGCAGCGGCGGCACCTTCAGATGCACGACGTTGAGCCGGTAGAACAGGTCTTCGCGGAATCTGCCTTCCGCCACCGCACGCATCAGGTCCACATGGGTGGCGGCGATGACGCGCACGTCGACCCTGGTGCGCTCGGTAGAGCCGACACGGGTCACCGTCTTCTCCTGCAGGAAGCGCAGCAGGCTGGCCTGCAGGTCGAGCGGCAGATCGCCGATCTCGTCGAGGAACAGAACGCCCTGGTTGGCGGCTTCGATACTGCCGATCTTGCGCTGGACGGCGCCGGTAAACGCGCCGCGCTCGTAGCCGAACAGCTCGGAATGGATGAGGCTGGGCGGAATCGCGCCACAGTTCATGGCGATGAAGGGCCCACGCGCGCGGGCGGAGTGCTGGTGGATCGCCCGCGACACCAGTTCCTTGCCGGTGCCGGACTCGCCGCCGATCAGCACCGGCGCATCCACGGTCACGATCTTTTCGATCTGGCGGTACAACTGGAGCATTTTCGCGCTCGTGCCCGTCATGCCGAAACGGCCGGATTCGCCGGGCGCTTCCTCGTTCTCGCGGCAGAACACCGCCTTGCCGTGCGCATGGCCGAGCGTCATCAACAGATGCTCTGCCTGCAGCGGCAGCGAGTGGAAGTCGTTGAAGTTCCTGAGCAGGACCGGAGTCACCTTCTCGCTGCGCAGCAAGCCCTCCTCGAGCAAAGCGATCCACTCGATGTCGTGGCGCGCGAGCAGGCCCTCGAGTTCGGCCTGCGGCCACTCGAGCGAACGATCGAAGGCGACGAGGCCGATCAGCGGCGGATCGCTGGCGAGCGCCTTGCGCGCCGCATCGATCGTAGACACGATCTGGAACTCCCACCCGGGCAGCGCAAGCGCTTCCAGTTCGGCGGAGATCAGCCCCGAGCGGTCCAGTACCAGGCCCTTTCGCTTCGAAATCAACATTATCGTTCCCCGGTCGAACTTCCACGACCGGAGAATCGCCGCATTCCCTTGAGTCCAGTCATGCGCCCTCCCGTCTTTCCAGCGTTTTGGCACGCGTTACTGCCTTCCGTGAATCGTCAGCCCAAACGCGAATAGCCCCGCAACATGAGCATCTCTACTACTTAAAATAGTCCACACCGAGCGCAATCGTCGTGACGGATTTCACGTATGCAAGAAAGGAAGGTGTTGATAAGAAGGCGAATTGCATCACCATGACGGGCGAGGGACGGGGTACCCACGACGTTCGCTTCGCCTCAAAGACCGCTCACAAAAAAACCGCAGGGGGTGCGCCCCTGCGGTTTCTCCTGATTGCGTCGCTCGCTGCACCGGGGGTCTGACGCCCCTTGCATTGGCGGCCTGCCGGCTCAATTCAGCTTGCCATGGCAATGCTTGTATTTCTTGCCGGAACCGCAGGGGCAGGGATCGTTGCGACCGACCTTCGGCCCGTCGTTGACCACCGGCTGCGCCTGGCCCGGCTCCCTGGCCGCGGCCGTACCGAGGGCCTCGTCGTAGTCGGCATGGTGGTACTGCACGTTCTCCACCTCCGGCGGCGCCTCGGCTTCCTCGAGTTGCGCTTCGGTGCGGACCTGCACCGTCATCAGCAGCTTGGTGACATCGGCCCGCACCGCGTCGAGCAGGGTCTCGAACAGCTCGAAGGCTTCGCGCTTGTATTCCTGCTTGGGGTTCTTCTGCGCGTAGCCGCGCAGGTGGATGCCCTGGCGCAGGTGATCGAGCGCCGCCAGGTGTTCGCGCCAGTGGGTGTCGAGGCTCTGCAGCATGACGTTGCGCTCGAACTGGTGCCAGGCGGCAGGATCGACCATCGCCAGCTTGGCCGCGTAGGCCTCCTCGCCGGCGTCGACGATGCGCTTCAGGATAGTGTCGTCGTCCAGGCTCGGTTCGGCCTTGATCCATTCGCCGACCGCGAGCTTGAGCTGGCAGTCGGCGGTCAGCGCCTGCTCCAGACCGGCGATCTCCCACTGCTCCTCCACGCTCTCGAGCGGCACATAGCGGCGGAACAGATCGTGCAGCACACCCTGGCGCATCGCGCGGATGGTGTCGGAGATGTCCTCGGTGGCGAGCAGCTCGTTGCGCTGCTGGTAGATCACCTTGCGCTGGTCGTTGGAGACGTCGTCGTATTCCAGCAGCTGCTTGCGGATGTCGAAGTTGCGCTGCTCGACCTTGCGCTGGGCGGACTCGAGCGATCGCGTCACCATCGCATGCTCGATGGCCTCGCCCTCGGGCATCTTCAGCCGCACCATGATCGCGTTGAGGCGCTCACCGGCGAAAATCTTCATCAGCGGATCTTCGAGCGAGAGGTAGAAGCGGCTCGAACCGGGATCGCCCTGCCGGCCGGAACGGCCGCGCAACTGGTTGTCGATGCGGCGCGACTCGTGCCGTTCGGTACCGATGATGTGCAGCCCGCCGGCGGCCAGCACCTCCTGGTGCACCGCCTGCCAGGCCTCGCGCAGCGCCGCGATCTTCGCTTCCTTCTCGTCGGCCGGGACGCTGTCGTCGGCACGCACGGCTTCGACCGGCGTCTCGATATTGCCGCCGAGCACGATGTCGGTACCGCGACCCGCCATGTTGGTGGCGATCGTCACCACTCCCGGGCGCCCGGCCTGGGCGACGATCTGCGCCTCGCTCTCGTGCTGCTTGGCATTGAGCACCTGGTGGTCGATCTTCGCCTTCTTCAGCACCTCGGAGAGAAATTCGTTGGTCTCGATCGAGGTCGTGCCCACCAGCACCGGCTGGCCACGCTCCACGCAGCTGCGGATGTCCTCGATCACCGCGTCCCACTTCTCCTTCGCGGTGCGGTAGACCTTGTCGTTCTCGTCCTTGCGCGTCATCGGCCGGTTGGTGGGAATGACGACGGTTTCCAGCCCGTAGATGGAATGGAACTCGAAGGCTTCGGTATCGGCCGTACCGGTCATGCCGGCGAGCTTGCCGTACATGCGGAAGTAGTTCTGGAAGGTGATCGAGGCCAGGGTCTGGTTCTCGGCCTGGATGCGCGCGCCCTCCTTCGCCTCCACCGCCTGGTGCAGGCCGTCGGACCAGCGCCGGCCGGGCATGAGGCGGCCGGTGAATTCGTCGACGATGATGACCTCGCCGTTCTGCACCACGTAGTGCTGGTCCTTGTGATACAGCGCGTGCGCCCGCAGGGCGGCATAGAGGTGATGCACAAGCAGGATGTTGGCCGGTTCGTACAGGCCGGCACCCTCGTCCAGCAGCCCCATGCGAACCAGGATCTGCTCGGCAGTCTCGTGGCCGTCTTCGGTCAGCAGCACCTGGTGCGCCTTGAGGTCGACCGTGTAGTCGCCCGGCTCGGTGACGTCGTCGCCGTCGCCCTCCTGGCGTTTGAGCATCGGCGCGACCTGGTTCATCTTCAGGTAGAGTTCGGTGTGATCCTCGGCCTGGCCGGAAATGATCAGCGGCGTGCGCGCCTCGTCGATCAGGATCGAATCGACCTCGTCGACGATGGCGAAATTGAGGCCGCGCTGCACGCGTTCGCCCACCGTGTACACCATGTTGTCGCGCAGGTAGTCGAAGCCGAATTCGTTGTTCGTGCCGTAGGTAATGTCGGACGCATAGGCCGCCTGCTTCTCGGCGTGCGACATGCGCGACAGGTTGCAGCCGGTGGTCAGACCGAGGAAGCCGTAGATGCGACCCATCCACTCCGCGTCGCGGCTGGCGAGGTAATCGTTTACCGTGATCACATGCACGCCCTTGCCGGACAGCGCATTGAGGTAGGCGGGGAGGGTCGCTACCAGGGTCTTGCCCTCACCGGTGCGCATCTCGGCGATCCTGCCGTTGTGCAACACCATGCCGCCGATCAGCTGGACGTCGAAGTGGCGCATGCCATGGACGCGCTTGCCGGCTTCGCGCACCACCGCGAAGGCTTCGGGCAGGATCGCATCGAGGGCTTCGCCGTCGGCCACGCGCTGCCTGAACTCGACCGTTTTCGCGCGCAGTGCGTCGTCGGTGAGGGCGGAGATCTCCTGCTCGAGCGCGTTGATTCTGCGCACGGTCTGGGAGTACTGGCGGATCAGACGCTCGTTGCGACTACCGAATATTTTCTTGAGCAGACCGGAGATCATGTTGGGCTTCGACGTCGATTCGGCAAAGGCGCGAGTTTATCATGGCGGACTGTGTCACCCTATGACGTATCACACCCCTCGCGCGCCATGTCCAAGCTCCTCCATCGCTATCTCGCCAGCGGCGACGCACTCGCCCGGCTGCAGGACCACGCGGCCCGGCTGCGCCGGCTGCAGGGCGCACTCGAGGGCGCGCTGCAGCCGCAACTCGCCTCCCAGTGCCAGGTCGCCAACCTCAAGGATGGGACACTCGTCATCGCCGCCGGCAGCGGCGCCGTGGCGGTGCGGCTCAAGCAGATGACGCCGAGCCTGATCGAGCAGTTTGCGCGCGCCGGACACCCGCTGCAGGCGATCCGGATCAAGGTGGCGACGCCGGAGCAGACCGAGTGGCGACGCCCGCCAACCGAGCGCCACATCTCGCCGGACGCAAAGGCGACGCTGGCCGACTTCGCCGCCACTCTGCCCGCGGACTCGCCGCTGAGGGCGTCGCTGGAACGGCTCGTGCGCCGCGGACGCGACTAGCGCGGGGATTCGATCAGACGATCGGTACCAGCACGCGCTCGAGCGCGAACATCGCCAGGATGGCAAGGATGAGCACCAGCGCAATGCGAAACGCCTTCCACGCCCACGCCCGGTAGCGCGCATCGCCGGTGAGCATCCACAACACCAGCGAGCCGCCGATGCCGAGCACGGCAAGCAGGCCGAGAAAACGCAGGATCAGCAAGCGGCGCACCTCGACCCGGCACGGGCCATGCAAGCGCGCTCACGACAGCGGGGCATTGGCCTGACCCCCGGGGTCAGGCGGCGAGCGCCGCCGGGGCGAACTGGTGAGCGACGGCAGCCGGCGTGGTCGCGGGCTTGTCGAAGCTGACGATCTCCCACGCCTCGCGATCCTCGAGCAGCACGCGCAGGACCTGGTTGTTGAGGGCATGGCCGGCCTTGTGCGCCGAATAGGCCGCGAGCAAAGGGTGGCCGCACAGGTAGAGATCGCCGATCGCATCGAGCACCTTGTGCTTGACGAATTCGTCGGCGTAGCGAAGACCCTCGCTGTTGAGCACGCGGTATTCGTCCATCACGATCGCGTTCTCGAGGCTGCCACCGAGCGCGAGGCCGTTGGCACGCATGAACTCGACATCCTGCATGAAGCCGAAGGTGCGCGCGCGGGCGACGTCGCGAATGTAGGAGTGCTCGGCGAAATCGACCGTCACCGCGGTCGAGGTGCTCTCGATCGCCGGATGATTGAACACGATGGAAAAGCTCAGGCGGTATCCGTCATAGGGCTCGAGACGCACCCATTTGTCGCCCTCGACGTACTCGACCGCCTTCTTCACCCGCAGGAAGCGCTTCGGCGCGGTCTGCTCCTCGATTCCCGCGGACTGGAGCAGGAACACGAAAGGCCCCGAGCTGCCGTCGAGGATCGGGATCTCGGGCGCGTCGACGTCGACATGAAGGTTGTCGATCCCGAGCCCGGCGAGCGCCGACATCAGGTGCTCGACGGTGCCGACCTTGTGCCCCCCCTGCTCCAGGCCCGAGCACATCCGCGTATCGCACACCGAGTAGGGATCGGCTGGCAGGCTCAGCGGCGGGTCGAGGTCGACGCGGTGAAAGACGATGCCGGTATCGGGCGCCGCGGGGCGCAACACCAGGTTAACCTTGCGCCCACCGTGGAGTCCGACACCGGTGGCCTTGACGACGGATTTGAGCGTGCGCTGCCTGATCATTTTTGGGATTCCTCTTTCACGCCAGCAGTTTATCACGCGGCCTGGGATGCCCATGGCTATCGCCGCGATACCCGGTGCCCGTCGGCCAGGCGAATGTTGCTCCGCCGCAACTGACACCGATGCAGCCCCCCTCCGCGCGACCGCGGCAGCGCCGGCAGGAGCCCCGCTCCCGGGCGCAATCCAGGCCTGCAGCGCCCGAGAATGCACGGTCGGTGAACCGAAAACGGGCACCAGGCGCGGACCGGAGGCGGCGGCCCGTGCACAGGTACCCGTGTTTCGATGCGACGCCGCGACGGCGCCACGGTCTTGCCGTCAGTCGGCCTGACGACGCAGGAAGGCGGGAATGTCGTAGGTGCCGACCCCGCTCGTGCTCATCGCTTCCACCGTGGTGCGACGACCGCTGCGCATCACCGCCGGCACGTCGAGGTTCTGCATGTCGACACCGCTGCCGGGACCGTAGGTGCCGGTACCCTGCACGACCTGCATCACCGGCTGTCGTGCCGAACGCGGGGCGCCGAGACCGGTGGCGACGACGGTGATGCGGATGCGGTCTTCCATGTTCTCCTCGAACACGGTGCCGTACTTGACGAAGGCTTCCGCCGCGGCGAAGGCCTGCACCGTCTTCACCGCGTCGCGCACTTCCGACATCTTCAGAGACTTGCTGGCGGTGATGTTGATCAGCACGCAGCGTGCGCCCGACAGCTCGGTACCTTCGAGCAGCGGCGACACCGCGGCCTGCTCGGCGGCGATGCGCGCGCGGTCCATCCCGGACGCCTCGGCCGAGCCCATCATGGCGCGGCCCATCTCACCCATCGCGGTGCGCACGTCCTGGAAGTCGACGTTCACCAGGCCCGGCACGTTGATGATCTCGGCGATACCGCCGACGGCCGAGCGCAGCACATTGTCGGCCGAGCGGAAGCACTCTTCGAAGCCTGCATCGTCGCCGAACACGTCGAGCAACTTGTCGTTGAGCACGACGATCAGCGAATCGACGTGGCGCGTGAGCTCTTCCACGCCACTCTCGGCGACGCGGATGCGGTTCTCGAAATCGAAGGGTTTGGTCACCACGGCCACGGTGAGGATCCCCAGTTCCTTGGCGATCTCGGCCACCACCGGCGCGGCGCCGGTGCCCGTGCCACCACCCATGCCGCCGGTGATGAAGACCATGTGGGAGCCCTCGAGCGCCGCGGCGATTTCCTCGCGCGACTCCTGTGCCGCCGCGCGGCCGGCTTCGGGCTTGGAGCCCGCGCCCAGGCCACTCGTGCCCAGTTGCAGCTTGCGCGGTGCCAGACAACGGCTCAGCGCCTGGGCGTCGGTATTGGCAGCGATGAACTGCACACCCTGGACGCCCTCGCGGATCATGTGATCCACCGCATTGCCACCTGCGCCGCCAACGCCGACGACCTTGATCACGGTCCCGGTCGGTTCCTTCTCGATTATTTCAAACATTTGCCTCGCCTCCATGATTAACGCCCTGCTTCGCAACGAACGCTGACCGGGCACATTTAGTATTTGACACGAAGTCTACTACTAAATAGCGGCTTGCGGACCAGCACTCATTCAAAATGACCCGACACCCGTGTCCGGTCAGAAATTCTTTTCGAACCACGACCGCATGCGCCCGAAGACCTGCCGCACGCCGCGCGTCTCGCGCGCCTGCTGTCCGCGCCGGCGCTGCGCCACGCCTTCGGTCACCAGCCCCATCGCGGTGGCGTACCGCGGCTGGCACACCACATCGGCCAGGCCACCCTCATACATCGGCGAGCCGATGCGCACCGGCATGTGGAACACGTCCTCACCCAGCTCCGCCATGCCGCGCATCACCGAGGATCCGCCGGTGAGCACGACCCCCGACGACAGCAGCTCCTCGTAGCCGCTGCGGCGCAGCTCCGCCTGCACGAGCTCGAACAGCTCCGACACCCGCGGCTCGATCACGTCGGCCAGCGCCTGGCGCGACAACTTGCGCGCCGGCCGGTCGCCGACGCCGGGCACCTCGATCATTTCCTCCGGGTCCGCCATCTGGTGCATCGCCACGCCCTGCCGGATCTTGATTTCCTCGGCCTCGGAGGTCGGCGTGCGCAGCGCCATCGCGATGTCGTTGGTGATCTGGTCGCCCGCGACCGGGATCACCGCCGTATGGCGGATCGCGCCCTGGGTGAACACGGCGATATCGGTGGTGCCGCCGCCGATATCGACCATGCACACGCCGAGCTCCTTCTCGTCCTCGGTGAGCACCGCGTAGCTCGAGGCCAGCGGCTGCAGGATCAGGTCCATCACTTCCAGCCCGCAGCGGCGTACGCACTTGATCACGTTCTGCGCCGCCGACACCGCGCCGGTGACGATGTGCACCTTGACCTCGAGGCGCACGCCGCTCATGCCGATCGGCTCGCGCACGCCGCCCTGGCCGTCGATGATGAATTCCTGCGTCAGGATATGCAGGATCTGCTGCTCGGCCGGGATCGGCATCGCGCGTGCGACCTCGATCACGCGCTCGACATCGAGCGGCGTGACTTCCTTTTCCTTGATCGCCACCGTGCCGCTGGAGTTGAAGCTCTTGATGTGGCTGCCGGCGATGCCGGTGAAGACCTCGTGGATCTTGCAGTCGGCCATCAGCTCGACCTCCTGGATCACGCGCGAGATCGCATCCACCGTCGCCTCGATGTTGACCACGACGCCGCGCTTGAGGCCGCTGGTGGGCTGGGTGCCCAGGCCGACGACGTTCAGGCGGCCGTCGGGGCGCACCTCGGCGACGATGCACGTGACCTTTGCGGTGCCGATGTCGAGTCCGACGATCAGGTCCTTGAATTCCTTGCTCATTTCTTGCCCTTCGCTGGCGGGGCCGGCTGCAGCACCACGCCATCGGCCGGCGTGAGCGCGAACCCGCTCGGGTAGCGGAGATCCGCCACGGTTATCGGTATGTCGATCTGCCCCTGCACCCACGGCCAGGCAGCGATGAATCGCTCCAGGCGCTCGGCGAGCGGCGCTCTTTCCTGCTCCCGGCCGAGTACGACGACCAGGCCGTTGTCGAGCTTGAGCTGCCAGGCCTCGCGCGCGGACAGCGCCAGGCCGACGAGCTGCACGCCGAGCGGCTGCAGCATGTTCGAGAATTCGCCGTAGCGCGCCAGCAACCAGCCGGACGTGCCCTGCGGACCTTCGAATTGCGGCATCACCGCGTTGCTCGCGGCGGTGAACACCTCGCCGTGGCCATTGACCAGGCGGGCATCGCCGCTGTCTGAGATGGTCCAGTAGGCGACGGCCCGATGCTCCTCCAGGCGCAGCTCGATGGCGTCGGGCCAGCGCCGGCGCACGTCGGCGTGGCGCACCCAGGGCAGCTTCTCGAAGGTCGTGCGCACCGATTCGAGGTCGACGGTGAAGAAGTTGCCGCGAATCGCCGTGCGGGCGACGTACTCCAGCTGTGCCTCGGTAACCTGCGCCGGAGGCGTCAGCACGACCAGCTCGCGCAACGGAAACAGCGGCCGCGACACGAACCAGATCACCAGCGCCCAGCCCAGGCCGATGGCCGCGAACAGCATCAGCAGGTCCGACATCAGGTTGAGCAGTGCCGGG
>JBFGZP010000057.1:0-14337 GCA_041586695.1 Thauera sp. | reverse complement strand
CGCATCGCGCACATCGCGACTGTAGAGCTGGGCGACGTTGTCGAGTGCGCGATCGAGCGCTCCGGTCTGCTCGCCGACCCTGAGCATGCGTGCAACCAGCGGCGGGAAGATGCCGACCGACTCGAAAGCGCTGGAGATGAGCTGGCCTTGTTCGATGCGTGCCGCGGCCAGGCGCAGGCCCTCGCGCAGCGCCAGGTTGCCGGTGACGTCCTCGGTCGCACGCATGGCGTCGATCACCGTGATGCCTGCGCCATAGAGGCTGGCGAACAGGGCGGCGAAGCGGGCGAGGGCGAGCTTGCGCCGGATCTCGCCGACCAGCGGCAGCTCGAGCAGCAGGGCGTGGCAACGGATGCGCAGGGCGCTCGAACGCGCAAGTGCCCACTGCAGTGCGGCGCCAAGCGTGACCGCCAGCAGCAGCATCGCCCACCAGCCATTCGCCACCGCGCGTGACAGCGCGATCAGGACGACCGTCTGCAGCGGCAGCGCCTGGCCGGTGCTGCGGAACAGCTTCTCCAGTTCGGGGACGACATGCACGAGCGCCACCACCAACGCCACCGTCAGGATGCTGCCGACCACAAGCGGATAGATCGCGATCTGTCTGGCATGGGCGGCGAGTTCTTCTTCGCGCGTGAGCATCGCGCCGATGTCGCGGATTGCCTCGGGCAGCCGCCCGGACTGCTCGCCCGCCCGGAGCAGGCTGACGAACACCGGCGTGAACACCGCGGGGTGGCGCGACGCAGCCTGCGACAGGGGCTTGCCGCCCTCGATATCCGCGAGCACGGTGGCGATGATCTCGCGCAGACGCGGGTGACGGGTGGCGTCGCGCAACTCGGCCAGGCTCTCGAACACCGGCACGCCGGCGCCGACCAGTTGTTCGAGATGAAAGCAGAAGTGGATCAGCTCGCGTCGCGGAATGCAGCGCCGCGGCCCGCAGCGGGAACGCAGCGCCTCGCCGTTGATGAACACCAGACCAAGATCGCGCAGCCGCGCTTCGAGCTCGGTCGCATGCTCGGCCTCGAGCTCGCCGCGCACGGCGCGACCGTCGGCCTGCATGGCGCGATAGCGATAGCGGGTCATGCCTCGCCTCCCTTGCTTCCGTCGCTCGCGCCGCCGTCCATGCGGTCGCTCAGGTCCACCACCCGTGCGAGCTCCGCGAGCGAGGTGCTGCCGTCGAGCACGCGCCGCGCACCGTCCTCGGCGAGCGTGCAATGGCCGTTCGCCCGCGCGGCGGTGCGCAACGCGGCCGGGCTGGCGCGGCGGGCGACGAGCTCGTCGAGCGCGCTATCGAAACGCAGCACCTCCATGATCGCGAGCCGGCCACGGTAGCCCTGAAAATCGCAGGCCGGGCAGCCGGTGGCGCGATGGATGAGCGGTGCCTTGGCGCCCGGCAGCGGGGACAGGCCGAGCAGGCGCAGCTCGCGCGGCGAGGGCACGAGGGGTTCGCGGCACTGGGTGCACAGGCGGCGCAGCAGGCGCTGGGCGAGCACGCCGATGAGGTTGCCCGCCAGCAGCTCGGGCTGGACGCCGATGTCGAGCAGGCGCGGCAGGGCGCCGAGGGCTGAATTGGCGTGCAGGGTGGCAAACACCTGGTGACCGGTGAGCGCCGCGCGCAGCGCCATCTCCGCGGTGTCGGCGTCGCGGATCTCGCCCACCAGGATCACGTCCGGGTCCTGCCGCAGCAGCGCGCGCACGCCATCGGCAAAGCCCAGGCGCGAGGCCTCGGTGACAGGGGTCTGGCGGATCAGCGGCAGCGGGTATTCGACCGGATCCTCCAGCGTCATGATGTTGACCGCTTCGGTGTTGAGATGGCTGAGCACCGAGTACAGCGTGGTCGTCTTGCCGCTGCCGGTGGGACCGGTGACGAGGATCAGGCCCTCGGGCCGCGCCAGCATGCGCTCGAGGGTGCTGCGCTGCGCGGCGGTCAGGCCGAGGCCGTCGAGCGGCACGATGCCCTTGTCGCGGTCGAGGACGCGCAGCACGAAGTTCTCGCCGTGCAGCGTGGGCTGCGTCGACACCCGGAAGTCCACCGCGCGGCCGCCGATCGCCAGCGTGATGCGGCCGTCCTGGGGGGTGCGGGCCTCGGCGATGTCGAGGCCGGACATGACCTTGATGCGCACGGCCATCTCCGCCCAGCAGGATTTGTGCAGGGAGCGGGACTGGCGCAGCGTGCCGTCGATGCGGAGACGGATGCGCAGGAAGCCGGCCTCGGGCTCGAGGTGCAGGTCGGATGCGCCGCGTGCGACGGCGTCGGCGAGCAGGGCGTCGACGAGCCGGACCACCGGCTGGGCGTCGCGCAGACCGCTGCGCGCCGGCGCCGGTGCGCCGTGGCCGCTGCGGTGCTCGATTTCGTGCACGATGTCGTCGATCGTGTTGGGGTGGCCGTAATGGTGGTCGATGGCGCGCGCCAGCTCCGAATCGCCGGCCAGGCGGGTGTCGATCTGGAGGTCGGCAGGGAGGTGGCTGCGCAGGCGGTCGAGGGCGACGATGTCATTGACGTCGGCCAGTGCGACGACGAGTTGTCGCCCCAGGGCATCGAACTGCAGCGGCAGTAGGCGGTGGCGGCGGGCGAGATCCGCCGGCACGAGGGCGAGCGCGGCGGGGTCGGCCAGCATGCCGGCGAGGTCGGCGCACGGGCGCCCGGCGCTTGCCGCGAGCACGTCGCGCAGGGCGGATTCGCTGACGAAGCCCAGATCGATCAACAGCCGCCCGAGCGGTTGCCGGCGCTGCTGCTGTTCGTGCAGGGCGATGCGCAACTGGTCGGCGCCGATCAGACGGGCGGCGAGCAGGGTCTGCCCGATCGGCTCGGGGGCGTTCATTGCGCACTCCGCGGGGTGGGCACGAGCAGGCGGGCCGGCGGCGCGCTGGTGTCGGATGCGCCGGCGTCGAGCACGGGGCGCAGCGGCACATCGGGGAAGTTGCGCTGCCCGGGCGAGGGGCCGGTGGTGAGGAAGTGCTCGTCGGGCAGGTGGCGGGCGTAGGCGAGGTAGTCGCTGCGGGTGCTCGGGTCCTCGATCAGCAAGGGGCGCAGGAAGATCAGCAGCTCGGTGCGGCGCACGGCGTTGTCGCGCCGTGTGAAGGCCTCGCCGAGCAGCGGCAGGTCGCCGATGAAGGGGATGCGGCCGGTGTCGTGGTCGAGCTTGTCCTCCATCAGCCCGCCTAGAACGGCGATCTCGCCGCTGCGCAGGCGCAGCACGGACTCGATCTCGCGCGTGCGGATCTGCGGCACGCGGTTGGGGATGCTGCCCAGCGAGGGGTTGGGGTCGTCGCGGAAGCCGGAGATGCCCGAGATCGTCGGCCGCACGTTGAGGGTGATCTCGCCCACGGCGCTGATCTGCGGCGTCACCGACATCACCATGCCTACGGAGACGGATTGCGGAGTGGTACTCGCGGTGGTCTTCTCGCGGTCGCGGTCGTCGTATTCGGTGGTGGAGGCCTCGACGAGGAAATAGACGACCTCTTCCACCACCTTGAGCATCGCCGTCTGGTTGTTCAGTACCGACAGGCGGGGGCTGGAGAGCACCTTGACGGTGCCGAAGGTCTCGAGCAATTCGAGGCGAAGGTCGACCTTGTCCGATACATAGCTCAGCGTGGGGGTCACGGCCGCGCCGGCGTCGCCGCTGCCGCGTGGGCGCACGCTCCAGCCGGGCAGGCCGAGGCGGGTCCAGTCGATCCCCTGGCGATAGCCGTCGGCCAGGGTGACCTCGACGATGGTCGCCTCGATCATGACCTGGCGGCGTGCAGCCTGCTGGATGTGCTCGAGGAAGGCGCTCAGGTAGGCGTGTTGGCGGGCGTTGGCACGGACCATCAGCACGCCGCTCTCGCGGTTGATCATGACGTCGCCGCCCGCTCCCGCGCAGTCCTCACCGTCCTTGCCCGTGCAGCGCCCTGGCCTTTGGCGCTGGTCGTCGAGGATCGCCCGCACGTTGGCCTCGACCGTCTCCCAGAAGTCGTTGGTGGCGCGAGTCTCGATCTGTGTCACGGAGGCATTGCCCGCCGTGCTGGAGCGCCCCTCCATCGCCGAGCCGCTGGTCGCGATCTGGGTGCTGGTGGCGACCGTGCCACGCATGCTGCGGCTCAGATTGACGTAATCGAGCGTGTAGGTGCGCAGGAAGGGCGTGTCCGGGCGCGCGACGAGATGGCGGCCGTCGAGTTCGAAGCGGAGGCTGGCCTGGCGCGCGATGCGTCGGAGCAGCTGCGGCAGCGTTTGCTCGATGGCGTTGAGGGTGATGCTGCCCTCGAGGCCGGGGTGAAGGTCGAGGTCGAGCCCCGCATCACGCCCGATGGCGAACAGCAGTTGCTCTACCGGGACCTTGTGTACCGACACGGAGTAGGTCTCGGCCGGCGGGGCAGGCGTTCGTGCCGCGGCGGAATCGCCCGGCCGTTCGATCTCGGCCCGGGGCGGGGGAAGCGGCGCCGGCTCGGCCCGCGGACTCTGCGCACCTGGAGCCGGCGTCGGCGTCGGCGTCGGCGGCGAGGCCTCGCCTGCGCTGAGGTGTCCCCGTGGAGGCGTTGCCCCCGGGGGCAGCGGGGCACAGGCGGTGAGCAGGATGACGGCGAGCATCGCGGCGGCAGCATGCATCTTGGAGGCGTCGCTTCTGTTTCAGGATGTGTCCATGCTATACGCATTTTGTCTTCAAGAAAATATGCTAATACGATTATCAGATAATGCTTATGGTATTTACGCGGCGCCGTGATGGAGGCCGGCCGTGCGGCCTGGCGGAGCTTCGGCACGGCCGCAGTGTCGTGCGTTGTCGCACTGCAACACTGGCGCGGGTTTTGCCCCGGCCTCTGGTAAACTGCAAGGTCGATCATTCCCGGTAGCCGCTGTGCCCAACCCCGCCGAATTGGCTTCCCCGCTCGTTTCGCTGCGCAATGTCCGCTTCGCCTATGGCGAGCGCGAGATTCTGCGCGGCATCGACCTGACCGTGCATCGCGGCCAGGTGGTCGCGATCATGGGTGGCAGCGGCTGCGGCAAGACCACGTTGTTGCGCATGATCGGCGGGCAGTTGCGGGCGAGTGCCGGCGCGGTCGAGGTCGAGGGCCGCGATCTGGCAAAGATGTCGCGCGGCGACCTGTATGCCCTGCGTCGGCGCATGGGCATGCTGTTCCAGTTCGGTGCGCTGTTTACCGACATGTCGGTGTTCGACAATGTCGCCTTTCCGCTACGCGAGCACACCAGCCTGCCCTCGAGCATGATTCGCGACCTGGTGTTGATGAAGCTGCAGGCGGTGGGTTTGCGTGGTGCAGCAAGACTGAATCCGGCCGAGCTCTCCGGCGGCATGGCGCGGCGCGTGGCGCTGGCGCGGGCGGTGGCGCTCGACCCGATGCTGATCATGTACGACGAGCCCTTCGCCGGTCTCGATCCGATCTCGCTGGGCATCGTCGGCCAGCTGATCCGGCGCCTGAACGATGCGCTCGGAGCGAGTTCGATCATGGTCACGCACGATGTCCATGAATCGCTCGAGATTGTCGACTACATCTATTTCGTGTCCGACGGCGGCATCGTCGCCCAAGGCACGCCGGACGAGATCCGGCACTCGGCAGATCCCTTCGTGCAGCAGTTCATTCATGCCGACGCCGACGGTCCGGTGCCCTTCCATTATCCGGTCGATCCAATCGACAGCCTGCTTGGCGAGGTGAGCAGATGAACGGGCTGGGCGAGGTCCTGCGCCGCATCGGCGCGATGAGCATCGACGGGATCTGGCGGCTCGGTTTCGCCAGCCGTTTCCTGCTCGCGGTGCTGCTGAATTCGGGCCAGTCGCTGCGCCGGCTGCGCCTGACGATCCGAGAAGTCTTCTTCAGCGGGGTCCTGTCGCTGCTGATCATCATCGTCTCCGGCCTGTTCGTCGGTCTGGTGCTCGGGCTGCAGGGCTACGAGACCCTGCAGCGCTTCGGTTCGGCCGACGCGCTGGGGACGCTGGTGGCCTTGTCGCTCACCCGCGAGCTCGGGCCGGTGGTGGCCGGGCTGCTGTTCGCCAGCCGGGCGGGCTCGGCGGTGACGGCCGAGATCGGCCTGATGAAGACCACCGAGCAGCTCAAGGCGATGGACATGATGGCGGTCGACCCGATCGCCCGCGTCGTCGCGCCGCGCTTCTGGGGCGGGGTGATCTCGATGCCGCTGCTCGCAGCGATGTTTTCGGCGATGGGTGTCTTCGGCGGCTGGCTGATCGGCGTCGTCGTCATCGGTGTCGACGATGGCGCGTTCTGGTCGCAGATGCAGGCCGCGGTCGATTTCCGCTACGACATCATGAACGGCGTGATCAAGTCGGTGGTCTTCGGCTTCGCCGTGTCGCTGATCGCCGTGTTCGAGGGTTACGATTGCAAGCCGACCGCCGAAGGCGTGTCGCGCGCGATCACCCGCACGGTGGTCACCTCGGCGCTCGCGATTCTTGCGCTCGATTTCGTGCTCACCTCTTTCATGTTCCGGGGTTAATGATGAGTCGTACCACGCTCGACCTGTGGGTCGGCATTTTCGTTGCGCTGGGTTTCGCGGCGCTGATCTTTCTCGCCATGCAGGTGGGCAATTTCTCTGGCCTCAACAGCGCGGAGACCTATCACGTGGAGGCGCCGTTCGACAATATCGGGGGCCTGAAGGTGCGCGCACCGGTCAAGAGCGCCGGCGTGCTGGTGGGCCGCGTCACCAGCATCCGCTTCGACCCGGAGGTCTATCGTGCGGTCGTGGACCTCGAGATCGACCGCCGCTTCGAGTTTCCCAAGGACACCATCGCCACGATCAACACCGCGGGCCTGCTCGGCGAACAGTACGTCGGCCTCGAGCCAGGTGGCGACATCGCCATGCTCGATAACGGCGACCGGGTGCTGATCACGCAGTCTGCCGTCGTGCTCGAGAAGCTGATCGGCCAGTTCATGTTCAATCGCGCCGCGGAGACGCCTGCGCAGTAGTGGCGCCGGCACGCAGCGGCGTTTCGACAGAGATGACAACAATGAATAGCAAGTCACGTTCTGCCAGCCGGCATCCGATGATGGCGGCCGTTGTCGCCGCAGGCCTGCTCAGCGCTTGCGCGATCACGCCCGGCCACCCGGAGGATCCGCTCGAGGGCTACAACCGGGCGATGTTCTCGTTCAACGAACGCGTCGACAAGGCGGTGCTCAAGCCCGTCGCCGAAGTGTACGAGACGGTGGTGCCGGATCTTCTGCGCACCGGCGTGGGCAATGTCTTCGGCAATCTGGGTGACCCCTGGATCGGCGCCAACAACCTGCTGCAGGGCAAGATTGCCGACGGCATGAGCGACCTCATGCGTTTCGGCGTCAACTCCACCTTCGGTATCTTGGGCGTGCTCGACGTCGCTTCCGAGATGGGCTTTCCGAAGCACGACGAGGACTTCGGGCAGACGCTCGGCTGGTGGGGAGTGGGCGAGGGGCCCTATTTCGTCCTGCCTCTGTTCGGGCCGCGCACCGTGCGCGATGCGGCGGCGCTTCCGCTCGACATGGCGGGTGAAGACCCGCTCGGCGTCGACCACGTCCCGACCCGCAACAGCCTGACCGCGCTGCGCGTCACCCATGTGCGCTCGACCCTGCTCGGCACCGAGAAGACACTCGAGGAAGGCACGCTGGACAAGTACGCCTACGTCCGCGACTTCTATCTTGAACAACGCCGTTACAAGGTTTTTGACGGCGCACCGCCGCGAGTGTACGAAGATTTCGACGAGGCCTCGGCGGCGCCACTCGGCGAGGGCGTCGATGCCGTGGCGGACGCCGCGGTACGGAACCTCGAACTCGTCGGTATCGGCGGTCCGGAGTCGATCGACTTCGGCACAAACGAAAACTGAATAATCAATCGGACCTCCCCATGAAGAAACTCATCGCATTGTTCTGCATCCTCGTCGCCGCCGTGGGCCCCGGTGCCATGGCTGCCGAGGCCAGCGCGCCTGAGGCTCTGGTGCGCGACGTCACCAACGACGTGTTGTCCATCGTGCGCGAGGACAAGGCGATCCAGTCGGGTGACACCAAGCGTGTCATGCAACTGGTCGATGCCAAGGTCCTGCCGCATTTCGATTTCCGCCGCATGACCATGCTCGCCGTCGGTCGTGACTGGCGTTCGGCCGCGCCCGAGCAGCAGTCCCGCCTGACGGAAGCCTTCCGTACCTTGCTCGTGCGCACCTACTCGAATGCGCTGACGCAGTACCGCGATCAGGTGATCAACTTCAAGCCCACGCGCATGGCCCCCGAGGACACTCGCGTGCAGGTCCGCACGGAGGTGAAACAGTCGGGTGCGCAGCCGATCGATATCGACTACATGCTCGAGAAGGGCAGCGACGGCTGGAAGGTGTTCGACGTCGTGGTTGCGGGCGTGAGCCTGGTCACCAACTATCGGGGCAGCTTCACCGACCAGATTCGAAACGGCGGAATCGACGGCCTGATCCGCTCGCTGGAAGATAAGAATCGCTCGCTGGAAGCCGAGCAGACGCGCTCATGAGTGTGGCCGAGGGAGGCGATGTGCTGCGCCCGGAGGGCGCGCTGACGATGATGACGGTGCCGGCGATGCTGGACGAGGTGCATCGTCTGGCGGCGGCGGGTGATTTCGCCCTCGATCTGTCGGCCATCACCGAGGCGGATTCGGCCGCGCTGGCCTTGGTGCTCGAATGCCTGCGCAGTGCGCGTACGGCGTCGCACCGCTTCGAGGTCCGCAATCTGCCGCAGGGGCTGACCAGTCTCGCTTCCCTGTACGGAATCGATGCGTTGCTGCCTGACAGCGAAGGGGCGCGCTGATGGGCATTCCAGCGATCAGAATCAGAGCCGTCACCAAGAATTACGGTGCCCTCAAGGCGCTCGGCGGGGTCGACCTCGAGGTCGAGCAGGGCGAGTTCTTCGGCCTGCTCGGCCCCAACGGCGCGGGCAAGACAACCCTGATCTCGGCGCTCTCCGGGCTGGTGCGTGCCGATAGCGGCACCCTCGAGGTGATGGGCTGCGATGTCGTTTCCGACTATCGAAATGCGCGTCGCCGGCTCGGGGTCGTGCCGCAGGAACTGGTGTTCGACCCCTTCTTTTCGGTGCGCGAGTTGCTGCGCATCCAGTCGGGCTACTTCGGCATTCGCGGCAACGACGACTGGATCGACGAGATCCTCGCCAGCCTCGATCTCACCGCCAAGGCCGATGTGAACATGCGCACCCTGTCGGGTGGAATGAAGCGGCGCGTGCTGGTGGCGCAGGCGCTGGTGCACCGGCCGCCGGTGATCGTGCTCGACGAGCCTACGGCCGGGGTCGATGTGGAACTGCGGCAGGGCTTGTGGCAGTTCATCCGCAAGCTCAATCGCGATGGCCATACCATCGTGCTGACCACGCATTACCTTGAAGAAGCCGAGACGCTGTGCGCCCGCATCGCCATGCTCAAGGCCGGCAAGGTCGTTGCGCTCGACACCACCAAGAACCTGTTGCGACGCTTCGCCACGCACAGCCTGCGCGTGCGGGTCGAGCGTCCGGAAGCCGCGCAGGCCCTGGGCGGACTCGTCGCCGAGGGCGGCTGGATCGATTTCGTCTTCGACACCTTCGCCGACGTCGAGCCGTTGCTCGCCCGCCTGCGCGAGAACGCGGCCGGCGTGGTCGAGATGCAACTCGGCGAGGCCGATCTAGAGCGCGTCTTCGTCGAAGTGATGCACCATGCCTGAGACCTCTCCCGTGCGCGGCAAGGTCGTCACCTCCGGACCGGCGGTGCCAACGGTGTCCGCCTTCGAAACCTCGCCGCTGACCGGTTTTCGCACGCTGTTGTACAAGGAAGTCCTGCGCTTCTGGAAGGTCGGCTTCCAGACCGTGACGGCGCCGGTCATCAACGCACTGTTGTTCCTGCTCATCTTCTCGCACGTGCTCGATCGCAACGTCACCGTGTACGGCGATGTCCCCTACACCAGCTTCCTGGTGCCCGGCCTGGTGATGATGTCGGTGCTGCAGAACGCCTTCGCCAACAGTTCATCGTCGCTCATCCAGAGCAAGATCACCGGCAACATCATCTTCGTGCTGCTGCCGCCGCTCTCCTACCGCGAGTTCTACGCCGCCTACGTGATCGCGTCGACGCTGCGCGGCATGTTCGTCGGCCTCGGCGTGCTGCTGGTGTCGATGCCCTTCGTCGATCTGCCGGTGGCGAACCCGCTGTGGGTGCTGGCGTTCGCCGCGATGGGCGGGGCGATTCTCGGTTCGCTCGGGGTGATCGCCGGCATCTGGGCCGACAAGTTCGATCAGCTCGCCGCGTTCCAGAACTTCCTCATCATGCCGCTGACGATGCTGTCCGGCGTGTTCTATTCGATCCACTCGTTGCCTCAGATCTGGCAGGACGTGTCGCACTTCAATCCGTTCTTCTTCATGATCGATGGCTTCCGCTACGGGTTTTTCGGCCAGTCCGATACTTCGCCCTGGCTGTCGCTGGGGGTGGTGGGCCTATGTCTTGTGTTGCTCGCAGCGATCACCCTGGCGATGCTCGCCCGGGGTTACAAGCTGCGGGCGTGAAAGGTGAATCATGTTTGAAGCAAACGAAATCAAGCGCCTGATAGAGCAGGGGCTGCAATGCGACTTCGTCGCCATCGAAGGCGCGGACGGCGTCCATTTCACCGGCATCGTCGTCAGCGCCGAGTTCGAGGGCAAGTCCAAGGTCCGTCAGCATCAGGCGGTGTACGCCACCCTCGGACGGCTGATGGGCAACGAGATCCATGCCCTGCAGCTGCAGACCTTCACCCCGGCCGCCTGGGAAGAAGGTCGCGGCGACCTGGGCATGTGAGGCCGTCATGGACAAGCTTCTGATCGAAGGCGGTGCTCGCCTCTCCGGCGAAATCGCGATTTCCGGCGCCAAGAATGCGGCGCTGCCCATCCTGTGTGCGGCGCTGCTGACCGCCGAGCCGGTCACCTTCACCAATGTCCCGCAGCTCAAGGACATCGGCACCCTGCTCGAGCTGCTCGGGCAGATGGGGGTGAAGGTCTCGCGCGAGGGCAGCACGGTGACGCTCGACGCCGCCAGCCTGGACAATCCGGTCGCGCCCTACGAAATGGTCAAGACCATGCGCGCCTCCATTCTGGTGCTCGGCCCCCTGGTAGCGCGCTGTGGCGAGGCGCGGGTGTCGCTGCCCGGTGGCTGTGCGATCGGTGCGCGGCCGGTCGACCAGCACATCAAGGGCCTGCAGGCGATGGGCGCCGAGGTGCGGGTCGAGCACGGCTACGTGCATGCCACGGTGCCCCGCCTCAAGGGCGCGCGCCTGTTCACCGACATGGTGACCGTGACCGGGACAGAGAATCTGATGATGGCGGCCTGCCTGGCCGCCGGCGAGACGGTGATCGAGAACGCCGCGCGCGAGCCGGAAGTGGTCGATCTCGCCAACTGCCTGGTGGCGATGGGGGCGCAGGTCTCCGGCGCCGGGTCGGACGTGATCCGCATCCGCGGCGTGGACAAACTGCACGGCGCAACCCACCGTATCATGCCCGACCGCATCGAGACCGGAACCTACCTGTGCGCGGCCGCGGCCACCGGCGGCGAGGTTCGCCTCACCGGTACCTCGACCTGCTACCTCGACGCCGTCGTCGACAAGCTGATGGACGCCGGCTGCGAGATCGTCTCCGAGCGCGACGCCATCCGCCTGACGGCACCGGCCCGGCTCAACGCGGTGAGCCTGCGCACCTCGCCTTATCCCGCCTTCCCGACGGATATGCAGGCGCAGTTCATGGCGATCAACTGCGTGGCGAACGGCGTGGCGATGATCCGCGAGACGATCTTCGAGAACCGCTTCATGCACGCGGTCGAGTTGCAGCGCCTCGGAGCGGACATCCACATCGACGGCAACACCGCGGTGGTGCAGGGCGTGGCGAAGCTCGAAGGTGCGACCGTGATGGCGACCGACCTGCGTGCCTCGGCCAGCCTGGTGGTGGCCGGCCTGGTCGCAGAGGGCGAGACCCTGATCGAGCGCATCTACCATCTCGACCGTGGCTACGAGCGACTGGACTCCAAGCTGGTGGCGCTCGGCGCCAGAGTGCGACGGGTGAGCTAGCCGCTTTCCCGCGCCACGGCTGCGCAGCGGCACGGCAACCGGCGGTACCTTGCGCGGCGCCTGCTGCCGCCGCGCAAGGCTCGACCGACGCCATGGCGGGTTACAATATTCGCCCCATCGATCAAGGCTTTTCACGTGTCCAGCATCACGCTCGCCCTGTCCAAGGGCCGCATCTTCGAAGAGACATTGCCGCTGCTCGAGGCGGCTGGCATTCGCCCGACCGATAATCCCGAGTCCTCGCGCAAGCTCATCATCGGCACGAACCGGCCCGATGTGCGCCTCGTCATCGTGCGCGCGACCGACACGCCCACCTATGTGCAGTACGGTGCCGCCGATCTTGGGATCGCCGGCAAGGACGTGCTGATCGAGCATGGCGGCGCTGGCCTGTACCAGCCGCTCGACCTTGAAATCGCCCGTTGCCGTTTGTGCGTGGCGGTGCGCAAGGGCTTCGATTACGCCGCGGCGATCCGCCCGGGCGGTCGCATCCGGGTGGCGACGAAGTACATCAATGCGGCCAAGGCCCACTTCGCCGGCAAGGGCATGCATGTGGACCTGATCAAGCTCTACGGATCGATGGAGCTGGCGCCGCTGGTCGGACTCGCCGATGCCATCGTGGATCTCGTCTCGACCGGCGGCACGCTGCGCGCCAACAACCTCGAGGAGGTCGAGGACATCATGCCGATCAGCTCGCGCCTGATCGTCAACCAGGCCTCGCTCAAGCTCAAGCGCGAATTGCTGCAGCCGGTGCTCGATGCCTTCGCCGCCGCGGTCAAGAAATGAGGCAAGCACGATGAGCCAGACCCCGATGCGTCGCCTCGACGCACGCGACCCCGAGTTTCTCGCCACGCTCGATGCACTGCTCGCCTTCGAATCCGAAGCCGACGAGCGCATCGACGCGGCCGTCACCGAGATCCTGCGCGCGGTGCGCACCACGGGCGATGCCGCGGTGGTCGAATACACGCGACGCTTCGATCATCTCGAGGTCGGCGGGATGGCCGAACTCGAACTGCCGAAAGCGGCGCTGCGCGCCGCGCTCGACGGATTGGGGGCGGAACAGCGCGAGGCCTTGACCGTCGCGGCAGATCGCGTGCGTGCCTACCATGAAAGGCAGAAGGCGGACTCCTGGGAGTACACCGAAGCCGACGGGACCCGGCTCGGCCAGAAGGTGACTCCGCTCGACCGGGTAGGCCTCTATGTGCCGGGCGGGCGGGCGTCCTATCCCAGTTCCGTGCTGATGAACGCGATTCCGGCCAAGGTGGCGGGTGTCGGCGAACTCATCATGGTCGTGCCCACACCGCGCGGCGAGAGGAACCCCCTGGTGCTGGCCGCCGCCGCAATCACCGGCGTCGACCGCGTATTTGCGATCGGGGGCGCGCAGGCGGTGGCCGCGCTGGCCTACGGTACGCAGACCATCGCGCAGGTCGACAAGATCGTCGGCCCGGGCAACGCGTATGTGGCGGAGGCCAAGCGCCGCGTGTTCGGTACCGTCGGCATCGATATGGTGGCGGGCCCGTCGGAGGTGCTGATCATTTCGGACGGCAGTGGACACGCCGACTGGGTGGCGATGGATCTGTTCGCGCAGGCGGAGCACGACGAGCTCGCGCAATCGATCTTGTTGTGCACCGACCCCAACTTCATCGACGCCGTGCATGACTCGATCGACCGCCTGCTGCCGACAATGCCGCGCCGCGACACGATCGCGAAGTCGCTCGCCAGCCGCGGCGCGTTGATCCACGTCGAAAGCCTGAAGCAGGCCTGCGCGATCGCAAACCGGATCGCGCCGGAGCACCTGGAGTTGGCGATGGACAATGCCGAGCAGTGGGTCGACTCGATCCGCCACGCCGGCGCCATCTTCGTCGGCCACTGGGCGGTCGAGGCGCTGGGCGATTACTGCGCCGGCCCCATCCACGTGCTGCCGACCATGCGCAGCGCACGCTTTTCGTCCCCGCTTGGCGTTTACGACTTCCAGAAGCGCACCAGCATCGTGAACATTTCCGAGGCAGGCGCCCAGCATCTGGGGCGGGTTGCGTCGATCCTGGCGCACGGGGAAGGCCTGCAGGCGCATGCGCGGTCGGCGGAGATGCGGCTGAAGGTTTGATGGCCTCGGCCACGCGCCACGCGCCTGGAAACCTGAAAACGCGTCGGGCGCCCAAGTCGGAGGAATCCGGAGAAGGCCCGCGAATGCGAAAGCCGGGGACGGGTGGGGCGTTCGTGGCGCGGGCGAGGACTGTCCGAGCCCGTCTCCACATACTCCCTCTGCGCATCCATAGGTGCGTGCGGCGTGGCCGTTGGAAGATGACCCCAAGACCGAATCCTTCGATCGACGCTTGCGGGAGTCGATGGGCGTTGGGCT
>JBFGZP010000056.1:0-14375 GCA_041586695.1 Thauera sp. | reverse complement strand
GGCCGTGACACCGACGTGAATTACATGGTGCATACCCGGCGCCTTGTCTAGGCAGACGGCCGGGCGAGCAGTGGAGCGACCAGACCTGCTGCCGGGCGCGGCCATATCCCCCCGGCGAGCCTGACGAGGCGCTTGCTCGCCCCCCACTTTCGCTGCTTCGATCCGAGCGCCGCCGCGCGGTCAGTACGTGCGCTCACGGCGTGAAAAGCAAGAAGAGCGCAGCTTTCGTGCCGCCAGCCCCACAGCGGTGAGGAAAACGTTTCCCAGCGTCAGGGGCACGAGGGTGAGCAGGCTGTGTCCTTCCCGATACCCCGGATTCGCCTTCAGGAAGAACCGAACGTCGGGCTTGCCGCACGCCCGCCAGAACGCCGTCTCGTCCTCGCTGTCACGCGTGATCGAACCGCCCTGGCGGATATCAGGATCGCCCGCTTTCAACCGACGATCACCGAACGCATCGGCCAGGTCGCGCATGAAGGCCTGGATCTTCGGCGGGGTCTCCCGCCGATGGCTCGGGTAGATCTCGTGAAATCGACCGGACAGCACATGAAAACTGGATGGATGCACCAGTACGCAAAAGAACCATACCTTCTCGAACGGGTGCATCAGCTTGTAGCGAATCGCCTCCGCGAACCCGAACCCGAAGGTCGCGCCACTCCCACGGTATTCGCGGAGGATGCCGGCTTCCCCGCGAAAGACGGTATGCGCGCCGTCGCGCAGTTCGACATCGAAAAGGTGCACCGCGCAGTAGCCGACCGCCTCGCCATCCTCGTTTCGGGTCACTTGTATGCGGGTCCAGCGCGCGGGCGGATTCGTCACCTTGTGCTCGAACCGCTCCCTTTCCGCACCGACGAAGATTTGCTCGTACAGTCTGAACAGTTCGTCCGTCAGCCGCGTCCGCGCGGAGCCGTCCAGCGCTCCGACATCTACGACCTCACGCCGGCAACCGCGTCTCATCGACGACCTCCGCACAAGCATCCGACCATCTTACGCGCTGAGCGATGCCTGGCCGCCTCCTCCGGCCGCGCGATGCACACATCCCCGAGCTAACTCGCATACACTGGAAGCCAGCACGTTGGCACTTGAACACTACCGAGGAAGTGCTGCGCGAGGGATCGCATCATGGGCCACGGGCGGGCGCCTGCGCTTGCGATCCCGATTGATCACTGCAAGAATCAATCGATGTCTGGGTCGTGCCGAATGGCCTTGTCCGCGACGGCGACATCGGCGCGTGAGACGGCTTCGGCAGGGCCGCGGTACTCCGGCAGCAACCCACGCAAAGAGGAGCATGACATGAGCGCGAAGGATGAATTCGTACGCAAGATGCACGCCCAGCTCGATCGATGGAACGCGGAAATCGATGTGCTGGCGGCAAAGGCCAGGGTCGCCGAAGCAGAAGCGCGGGCCGATTTCGAGGAGCAGCTCGAGGATTTGCGCCGCGAGCGTGACAAGGCGCGGCAGAAGCTCGAAGCGCTCGACGCCGCGAGCGAGGGGGCCTGGCAGGATCTCAAGAACGGGGTCGAACAGGCCTGGGATTCCGTCACCCAGGCCGTGCGTTCCGCGACGTCCCGCTTCAAGTAAGCCTCGTGGCCCCGCCGGTCGGGCCAACCCTTTCCCCCTGAACGACAGGAGACGAATCATGGCAAACGAGGGCTATCACGAGCCGGAGCACGAACTCAGTCCGGAAACGCGCGACATGCATCGGGCGATCGTTTCGCTGATGGAAGAACTCGAAGCGGTTGACTGGTACAACCAGCGCGTCGATGCCTGCAAGGACCCCGAACTCAAGGCGATCCTGCAGCACAACCGCGACGAGGAAAAAGAGCATGCCTCCATGGTGCTGGAGTGGATCCGACGCCATGATCCGTGCTTTTCCGGCGAACTGAAGGAATACCTCTTCACCGACAAGCCGCTCACCCACGACTGACGCGGTTACGCCGGCACCGGAACCCGGCCCTCGGTCAGCGAGGGCCGGATTGCCCGGCCCCTGCCGCCGTCGTGCCGCGCCCTGCCGACGGACCGCGGATCAGGCGTCCTCGAGAATCAGCACCACCAGTTCCTTGGGGCCGTGCGCGCCATAGGCGAGGGTCTGCTGGATGTCGGCCGTCTTCGACGGGCCGGACACGAGCAGGGCGTTGGTCGGCAAGCCCTCGGACCAGCTTTGCGCCTGCAATACCTGGTACAGATTGTCGTGCACTTCGCTCGCCTTCAGCAGCGCGATGTGCAGCGGCGGCACCAGGCTCA
This sequence comes from Thauera sp., assembly GCA_041586695.1. Taxonomy (GTDB): domain Bacteria; phylum Pseudomonadota; class Gammaproteobacteria; order Burkholderiales; family Rhodocyclaceae; genus Thauera. Next base: position 12,134 of record JBFGZP010000056.1, on the reverse strand, counting down.
TCAGCCGCGGCTCTGCCGCCGTGGGCCACAGCACGAGGCTGCCGGTCGCCGCGATTCCGCCGAGCGTGCCGGTGAGACTGGCCGGCGTGGCGAAGAACAATTCCTCCTTCCATTCCTCGACCGGCCGATCGTAGGCCTTGAGCCGAAGCGGGCTGTCCTTGCCGGCCAGATACTCGGACAACTGCTGGCCATGCTCGGTGGCGGGCGAAATCAGCAGCTCGCCGATGCCCCGGGCGGCGAGCATCGCCTCCACCTGTGCCGGCCACTCCGCCGCGGTAGTCGGCCGGGTTTCGCCATGAACCGCTTCGATCAGTTCGCGCAGACGCGGAATACGCTGCTCCGGCGGGTACTTCCACGGCTCGGTAACGAGCGCCTCGTCAAAGTCGTCGGCAATTGGCGTAGTGCCCTCCAGGCTCGTCCTGAGCTTGGCGAGGATGCGTTCCTTGGCGCTCATTCATTCTTCTCCCAGGTGATCGCGGGCCAGCTCGTGCAGGGACCTCGCTGCGGGTCTGGGTGCGCTGTGATTCTCGGTCCACGGGCCGATCTTCCCCGGCATCAGACCGCCGAGGCGCGTCGCCGCCAGGCTGAATGCGCGATACAGGCGTGGCGAGGTATTGAGCTTGCGCCAGCCCCTCCACGCCATGCCCTCGGTGCGCGAGTACTTGCTGCCCTGCCCGCGCATGTGGTGCGGCGCCTCGTCGGGTGCTCGCACGTTCTCCTCGCGCAGCCGTCGCAGGATGGCGGGTATGGGTATCTTCACCGGGCAGACCTCGCCGCAGGCGCCGCACAGGGACGAAGCGCTGGGCAGATCCTTGGTCTCCTCGAGGCCGAGCATGTGCGGCGTGATGATCTTGCCGATCGGGCCCGGATACACGGTGCCGTAGGCGTGACCGCCGATGCGCGTATATACCGGACAGTGATTCATGCAGGCGCCGCAGCGGATGCAGTTCAGCGTCTGCCGCAGCTCGCTGTCGGCAAAGGCCTGGCTGCGGCCGTTGTCGAGCAGCACGAGATGAACCTCCTTCGGGCCGTCGAGTTCGTCGTCCTTCCGCGGGCCCGAGATCACGTTCACATAGGTCGTGATCGCCTGACCGGTAGCCGAGCGCGTCAGCAGCGACAGCAAGGGCACGACGTCGCGCAGGTTCTCCACCACCTTCTCGATGCCGGTGACCGCGATGTGCACCGGCGGCACCGTGGTCGACATCCGCCCGTTGCCCTCGTTCTCCACCAGCAGCAGGGAGCCGGTTTCGGCGATGGCGAAATTGACCCCGGAGACACCGATGTCGGCCTCGAAGAACTTGCGCCGCAGCGTTTCGCGGCCCATGCGGATCAGGCGGTCGACGTCCTCGGTGTAGTCCTCCTCGAGCTTGTCATGGAACAGCGACGCCACCTGGGCGACGTTCAGGTGAATCGCCGGCATGATGATGTGGGAGGGCTTCTCCTTGCGCAGCTGGACGATGAATTCGCCCATGTCCGACTCGAGGCAGTCCACATCCCGGGCCTCGAGAAAATGGTTCATCTCCATCTCCTCGCTCACCATCGACTTGCCCTTGATCACATGCTTCGCCTCGTGTGCCTCGACGATGCTGTGCACGATGGCGTTGGCCTCGTCCACCGTCTCGGCCCAGTGCACCCTGACGCCATTGCGCGTCAGATTGGCCTCGAGGCGGTCGAGCAGCTCGGGCAGCTTCGACAGCGCGCGCGCACGCACGCGGTTGCCGAAGGCGCGCAGTTGCTCGCGCTCGTCGATATCGGGAAACTGCGCGGCGCGCTTGGCCATGAGGAAGTCCATGGCGCCGCGGAAGTTCTTGCGCAGCTGTTCGTCATGCACGGCATCGTGCGCGCGCCGCTTGAACGCCAGCGGGACGGCGGGTGTGTCGGCCAGGTTGCTCATTTCCCTTCTCCCTTGGTCTTGCCGCCCGAGCGTCGCAGCAGGAAGCTGGCGAGGTGCTCGCCGCGAAGCCTGTCCTGCTGCTTCTCGAAGGCGCCGTTGATGTTGAGCAGGCAGCCGCAGTCCGCACTCACGACAGCCGCCGCGCCCGAGCCCTTCAGCGCAGCGGTCTTGTCGCGCACCATGGCGCCGGAGATGTCGGGCATGCGAACGCTGAAGGTGCCGCCGAAACCGCAGCATTCGCTCTCGTGGTCATGGTCCACACGCTCGACCTGTCCGAGCTGCGCCAGCAGCGCACGGCCGTGCACATGGGTGCCCATTTCGCGCCGCGCCGAACAGGATGTGTGCAGCGCCACCTTCACCGGCTCGCCCTCGTCCTTCAGTTCGATGCGGCAGACCTCGAGCAGGAACTCCGCCAACTCGTACGTGCGCGCGGCGAGCGACTCGACCTGGCGCAAGGTTTCGGGCTCGTCCTGAAAGAGTTCCGGGTAATGCTCGCGGAACATCCCGGCACAGGACCCGGAGGGCACCACCACCGGCCAGTCGCCGCCGAACAGCGCGAGTTGTGCCCGCGCCACTTCGCGCGCGTCCGCGGTGTAGCCGGAAGTGTAGGCCGGTTGTCCGCAGCAGCTTTGGCCCTGCGGGAAATGCACCCGGATGCCTTCGCGCTCGAGCAGGCGGATGGCGTCCATCCCGGCGTCGGGAAAGAACAGGTCGAGCATGCAGGTTCCAAACAGATAGACGTCGGTCGGTTTCTGCGCAGGGTAGCGTCGCGGTGCAGCCAGCGGCGGTGCCACGCGAGTGGCGTTCGGGACGTCGGCTGAAGGGAGGTTGCTCATGGGTTGTCGTCTCCGTGTGTTTCTTGTCATTGTGCGCGCAGTGGCGTGCCATGGGGAACGCCTGCTGCCGCGTTCGGGGCGCATCCACCCCCGCAACCGCGGGGGTGTCGGCGACTCGCTGCGGGTCCGTCGCCAATTTTCCAGCAACCTAGCGCCCTGCCAGGGGATCGCTGGCGCCGAGGATATACACCGCGCATCAGCGCGACGATACCGGTCATCCTCACGTAGTAGGGGGTCGGCCAGAAGGTCTTGCGCAGCGTGGCGCCTTCACGCCCCAGCATACCCACCGTGGCCGAAGCCGCCACCACCTTGTGGATCCCCACCATGTTGCCCACCGCCGCGCCGAACCGGAACTGGCTCAGCATCATATTGCTTGCGGTGTTCGAACCGGCGATGAAGGCCCCCAGGGCGCCGATGATGATGACCAGGCCCTGCAGCGTCGAGGCGACGATGCGGTTGACACTCATGTCCCATGCGAACAAGGCGATGCCGGCGGTGAGCAGATACACCGCGGGCATCGCGCGCCTGGCCGGCCAGCGCAGGCCGACGAGCAGGATCGCAGCGAGGAGAATCAGAAAAGGCGAGAAATGCGAGAAAGGCGAGCGTACCGGCCTGCATTGGCGGCCCCCCGATCATGCCCGCGCCAGCGGCGCGGGTCGGTTGGGCGTGCTGTGCAGTGAAAGGATCATGGGTCGGCATCCTCGGCAGGCTGGATTTCTTCAGATTTACGCTGATTGGTCTTACCACTCGACCAATTGATGAGCTAGACTAAGAGAAGCGCGAAAGGCTGTCAATTGTTTCGATCAGAATTCTCGATGCCGGGATAAGCCGCCGGTGCGGCTTGCGATGCCCGTCATCGGCCGGTAGATTGCCGCGCACGGGTTGCGCAGGCATCCGCACACAGGGCACACCGCGAGTCGACCAGGAGAATGTCAATGAAACCGGGGCAGTTGCAGCAACGCCGCCTGTCCGACGAGATCGTCGAGCGGGTGGAAGGCATGATTCTCGAAGGCACGCTGCAGCCGGGCGAACGCCTGCCCGCCGAGCGCGCGCTCGCCGAGGAGTTCGGCGTGTCGCGGCCTTCGCTGCGCGAGGCCATCCAGAAGATGGCGGCACGCGGCCTGCTGGTCAGCCGTCACGGCGGCGGCACCTTCGTCGCCGATACGCTGGGCTCGTCGTTTCGCGACCCCTTGCTCGAACTGCTGGAAAAGCACCCCGAGGCCCAGCGCGACCTCATCGAGTTCCGTCACACGCTAGAGGGCTCCTGCGCCTATTTCGCGGCGCTGCGCGCGACCGAGCCCGACCGCGAGCGCCTGAGCGCGGCCTTCGACCGCCTGACCGAATGCTATGCGCGCGAGGGCAAGGTGTCCCGCGCGGAGGAAGGCACGGCCGATGCACATTTTCACCTCGCGATTGCCGAGGCCAGCCACAACGCAGTGCTGTTGCACACGATCCGCAGCCTGTTCGAATTGCTCAAGCGCAATGTGGTGACGAACATCGGCGGCATGTACCCGCAGAGCAGCGAGGTGCGTGGCACGCTGATGGGCCAGCACGCCGACCTCTACCGCGCGATCATGGAAGGGCGCGCCGACGACGCGCGCAAGTGCGCCAGCGACCATCTGCACTACGTGCAGCAGGTGCTCACCGACGCGCAGCTCGAAGTCGAGCGCACCGCGCGAGCGCGCCGACGCCAGGCGCTGGCCTGAGCCACACGGGGCCCACGGACGCCTGCGCGACCGACCTCAGGGCCTGGATCGCAGCGCGCGCAACACCTTCTGCCCGGCACGGCCGTCGGGCTCGAGCCCGAGTTCGGCCTGCACCGCCTTGAGCGCCTCGCGTGTTCGTGACCCGATCATGCCGTCGACCTCGCCGATGTCGTACCCGCGCCCGATCAGCAAGGTCTGCAGCTCGCGTCGCTCGGCGCGCGCCAGGCCCGCATCGTCGGTCGGCCATTGCGCGACGAAAGGCCCCTCGCCGCGCAGGCGATCGGACAGGTGGGCGATGGCCAGCGCATAGCTCTCGGCCGCATTGTAGGAGTACAGCGCGTCGAAGTTGCGCATTACCAGGAAAGCCGGCCCGCCCTCGCCCGCCGGCAGCAGCAGGCCGGCCTGCGGCCCGTCTGCCGGCAGCGGCGAACCATCCACGCGGGTCACGCCCCGCCGCGCCCAGCCCACCATCGGTTCCTTGTTACGCCGACCGGCACCGGAGGTGTCGAAGCCGGCCGGCAACGCCACCTCGAAGCCCCAGGGCTGACCCGTGCGCCAACCCGCGCGCTTGAGGAAATTGGCGGTCGACGCGAGCGCATCGGGCACGCTGTCGACCAGGTCGCGGCGACCGTCGCCGTCGAAATCGACCGCCAGACGCATGAAGGTCGAAGGCATGAACTGCGTATGCCCGAACGCGCCCGCCCACGATCCGGTCAGCCGCTCGGCGGCGACATGTCCCTCCTGGATGATCTTCAGGGTGGTGAAGAACTCGCCGCGAAAGAAACCCTGGCGGCGGCCGAAGCAGGACAGCGTCGACAAGGAGGTGAGCAGCGGACGGCTGCCGAAGTTGCGGCCATAGTTGCTCTCGACGCCCCAGACCGCGACGACCGTCGCCGGGTCGACGCCGTATCGCGCCGCGACGCCGGCCAGCACGTCGGACCATTGCGCGAGCATCGCGCGCCCATCGCCGATGCGCTCCTCATCGACCAGCGCGGCCATGTAGTCCCATATCGGGGTCACGAACTCCGGCTGCGCGTCCAGGAAGCCGATCACCGCCATATCCGGCACCAGGCCCGCGGCGTGAGTGTCGAAAGTCGCCGTGCTCACCCCATTGGCGGCGGCTTCTCCGCGCAGGCGGGCGAGGCACTGGCCGAACTCGTCGTCCGCGCCAGACACAGGCGTGGAAACGACACCGAGGAGGGCCTGCGCGATCAGCGCGGCAGCGACATGGCGTATGCGTGAATGGATCATCATCGTGCCATTCTAGCGCGCCGGAACGCGCGCCAGGCAGGATGCACCGGACCAAATCCGCCACCGTCGCGCGCAGGCAATGTGTATCATTCACATCGAGTAGTACGCGCGTGGCATGGGTCTTCGCCCGCGTCACCGTCGCTTACACCGTCAAGCAAGAGCGACCCCGGTAAGCGAAAGGCGAAAGGCAAGGTAGCCGGCTTACCCCCAACATCGACAATCCCGCTGCCAGGCATGGTTCGTCCCGATCGCCCTCTCGTCACCCTGCGCCGCGCCATCCTCAACCGGGTCGTGGTGTTGATCAGTGCCAGCACCCTCGTGGTGGCGGCCGGCTTTCTGCTGTTCGGCGTGATACCACTCGCCGAGCGCGCCGCCGAAGGCGAATTCAAGCTCGCCGCCGCGCGCGTCGAGTCGAGCCTGTCCGAGGTGTTTACGCCGCCCGCCGCCGTGCTCGCCATGAGCCACGGCTGGATCGCCGGCAAGGCGCCCCCGGTCGACACGCCCGACGTCGTCAACCGCCTGTTCAGGCCGATACTGGCCACCTCGCGCAGCATCACCTCGGTCGTCGCCGGCACGTCCAGCGGCGAGGGCTGGATGCTGCTGCAACGACCGGACGGCGTGTGGCAGAACCGCCTCACCGACATCGAGCGCTGGGGCGCACGCCACCGCATCGTCGAGCACATCGCCGACGGCACGACCGCGAACCGCTGGGAGTCGCTCAACTACGACGCACGCCGGCGGCCATGGTTTGCTGCCGCACTCGCGCTCGCCCCCGGAGTCGGTGTGAGCTGGACCGCGCCCTACACCTTCTTTACCACCGGCGACCCGGGCATCACGGCCTCGACACGCATCCGCCTCGACGACGGACGTGACATGGTCATCGGGCTGGATATCATGCTGCGCGAACTTTCGCAGGCCACCATGCGCGCGCCCGTCGGACGCAACGGGCTCTCACTCGTCGTCACCGAGGACGAGCGCGTACTCGCCCTGCCCGTCCGCCCGCCGGGCGTCGCTGAGGAAGCATGGCTCGCCAAGGTGCTGCAGCCGGTGTCGGCACTCGAACTGCGACCGGTCAGCGCCGCGCTTTCGAGCTGGCAGCGGACCGACGAGAACGCGACAGGGGTGAGCGACTACGTGTCGGACGGCGCACGCTGGCTGATGAACGTTCGCCCCTACCCGCTCGGCCCGCAGCGTCTGTGGGTGATCACGCTGGCCCCGGCGGCCGACTTCGGACCCTCGTGGCCGCAGCTTGCCGCGGTGCTGGGGGCCACGCTGGCCCTGCTCCTGCTGGCAGCAGGCGTCATCATGCACAGCCAGGCGCGCCGCATCTCGCGCCCGCTCGAGGCCCTGGCGGAGGCCAGCGAACGCATGGGCCGTCTCGACTTCACCCCGACACCGGCGGTCTCCAGCCCGATCGCCGAAATCAGCCAGCTCGCCGCCGCCCAGCACGCCATGCGCGATGTATTGCAGCGCAACCAGACCGCGCTGTCGCGGCAGGCGAGCAACTTGCGCAAGCAGATCAAGGCCCTGCAGGTGGCGGAGGACCAGATAAACAACCTCGCTTTCTTCGATCCGCTGACCCACCTGCCCAACCGCCGCCTGCTCATCGACCGCCTGCAGCAGGCGCTCGCTGCCTGCGCGCGCAGCGGGCGCAGAGGCGCCCTCCTGTTCATCGACCTGGACAACTTCAAGACCCTCAACGACTCGCTCGGCCACGACGTCGGCGACCTGCTCCTGAGCGCGGTCGCACACCGGCTCGGGGTCTGTGTGCGCGAGGGCGACACGGTGGCGCGCTTCGGCGGCGACGAGTTCGTCGTCATACTCGAGGGCCTGAGCGACGACACCGTCGAAGCCGCGGCACAGACCGAAACGGTCGCGGCGAAGATTCTCGCCACGCTCGCCCAGCCCTATCAGCTTTCCGGCCACGAGCGCAACAGCACGCCGAGCATCGGCATCACGCTGTTTTCCGGCCATCAGGACAGTATCGAAGACCTGCTCAAGCGCGCCGACCTGGCGATGTACCAGGCCAAGGCGACCGGACGCAACAACCTGCGCTTCTTCGACCCGGCGATGCAGGCCGTGGTGAGCGCGCGCGCCACCATGGAGGCCGATCTGCGCCAGGCCGTGCGCGAGGACCAGTTCCTGCTGCACTACCAGGCCCAGGTCGACGGCAGCGGCCGGCTCATCGCCACCGAGGCGCTGGTGCGCTGGCAACATCCGTCGCGCGGCCTCGTATCGCCTGCCGAATTCATCCCCCTCGCCGAAGAAACCGGCCTCATCCTCCCGCTCGGCGAATGGGTGATGCGGACTGCCTGCCGGCAGCTCGTCGCCTGGGCCGCTCAGCCCGAACGCCGTCACCTGAGCGTGTCGGTGAATGTGAGTGCCCGCCAGTTCCGCCACCCCGACTTCGTCCATCAGGTGCTGGAAATACTGGACGAAACAGGGGCCGACCCCGCCCGGCTGAGGCTCGAACTGACCGAGAGTCTCCTGCTGCACGATGTCGAAGAGATCATCGCCCGGATGTCGGCACTGAAGGCGCACGGTGTCGAGTTCTCGCTGGACGATTTCGGCACCGGCTACTCGTCACTGTCCTACCTCAAGCGCCTGCCTTTCAGCCAGCTCAAGATCGACCAGTCCTTCGTGCGCGACGTCCTCACCGATCCCAACGACGCCGCCATCGCACGCACCATCGTGGCACTGGCGCAGAGCATGGGCCTGGCAGTGATGGCCGAAGGCGTGGAAACCGAGGAACAGCGCGAATTTCTCGCCCAACAGGGCTGTCATGCCTACCAGGGTTATCTGTTCGGGCGGCCCGGCCCGGCCGAAGCCCTGCAGGGCGCTCAGTAGACCGTCACCGGGACAGCGCGTCCGGGTGCGGCCCAGACGCCACGGTCGATGGCGCGACTGCCGTCGAACACCAGCCAGCTCTGGGCCCCGTAATGCGGCAGCGGACGCATCAGCGCGCGCAGCGAAGCGCCGTCCTTGGCCGACACCACCGCCAGCGGCACGCCGCCCTCGCGCTGCAGCGTCCACACCTGGGCACTGCCCCGCACGCCCAGGCTCGCCGGGCGCGGCGGCAGGCCCTGCTGCGCGAGGGCGGCATCGACGTCATCGTGCAGACCGACCAGCATCACCGGCCCGCCATCGACCTCGAGCGCGTCGAGCGCGGTCCGCGCCGGGTCCCGCTCGAACAGGCGCTGCGCCAGCTCGAGTGCCGCCGCCTCCACTCCCTCCGCCTGCTTCCCGCCCCGCCCGGCAAGCGCCAGGCGCGGAGAGGCGGCGACCATCCACTGCCGCAGGATCGGCGGCAACTGTTCGGGGGCGAGGACGCGCCACAGCCTCAGCTCGGGATCGACGCGCACGCCCTCGGGCATGGCCGACAGATCGAGCGTGACGCGCGAGCGCGCACCCTGCAGCGCGACCCTGTGCGTCTCGCTACGCCCCGCAAACACGACTTCCAGCGGCACGCTCAGGGCATAGGCGGGCGCGGCCTGGACCAGATCGAGCATGAGCTGCACCCTGCCCGCCTGTGTGGTCCCCCGCGCCTGTTCGACCGCCAGCGCCGGAGCGCCCGCGCGTTCGAGCCATTGATCGAAAAAACTCCCCAGAGGGCGATCCGAGGCGTCTTCGAATGCCGCACGCAGATCTGCCCAGCCCGCGACCGCGAAGCGATGCCGCTCCCAGAAGGCACGAATGCCCCTGGCGAAGGCGTCGTCGCCGATGAGGTCGCGCAGCATCACGAACAGCATCGCCGACTTGCCGTAACCGACCGCTGCCGCCGCGCCATGCGTGCGGGAGCGAAAGGACGCCAGCGGCTTGTGGTCGGCGGCCGGCACCGCGGCGAAATCGCGCAGCCAGCCCAGCCGCATCTCTCGCGCCGCCTCGGCCGATTGCTCCTCCTTGTACGCGTAGTCGGCCATGAAGGTGGTAAGCCCCTCGGACCAGTTGCCGCTGGCGTAATCAACGAAGACGCCGTTGCCCCACCAGTTGTGCAGCACCTCATGGCCGAGTGAGGTGGCGCGGATGAAGGGCAGCTTGAGCACCTCGGCACCGATGTAGGTGAGCGAGGGCATGCCGAAGCCGGTGGGCAGCGGGCTCGCGACCACCGAGAAACCGTGAAACGGATAGGGGCCGATGGCCTTGCTGTAGCGCGCGATATAGCGCCGGGTGTCGTCCAGGTAGGCCGCGGCGAGGCCGTCGATGGCATCCAGCTCCGCCGGGAAGTAGGTGCGCAGCCGCAGCGGCTCCGCACCCGCGCGCGGCGCAAGCTGCTCGCGCACGCGCCACGGCCCGGCCATGAGATCGATGCCGTCGGCGGCTTGCGCGAATTCGAAGCTCGCACGGTAGCGCTCCGCGGCCGCGTCCGGGACCGTCTCCGACACCAGGCGGCCGGCCACCAGCGCGCGCTGCGTCGCCGGCACCGACAGCGCGACGCGGTAGCTGAACAGCGCCGCAGGCTGCGGATACCAGGCGCCGCCCGCGGGCAGGAAGCTGCCTTCGTCCGAGACCATCGGCATCAGGCCGCGGAGGACGTCGCGATGGTCGAGGGCGCGGTCGAGCGCGGGCAGCGTGCCGCCATAACGCAGCCGCAGCGCCGCCTGCGCCGGCATCCTCACCCGCCAGCCGCGCAGCACCCCGTCGCGCCCGGCCGGCGCCACCTCCAGCGCGCGGCCATCGACTTGGGCCGAACTCACCGTCAGCGACTCGTGCAGGACGAAGCGGAACTCGGTTGTCGCCGGCCGGACCACCGCCACCGCGGCAAAGCGGCGCGTGCCCGGATCGAGTTCCAGCTCGAGCTCGATCGAGGGCAAGGGCGCGGCATGAAGCGGCTGCGCAAGCAGCACCCACACCACCGCCATCAGCCAGACGAAGGCCTGCGCGACGCGCGCCCGGCTCATGACTTGGCCGGGAACTTGACCACCAGTTCGACCGTATCGCCACCGCGCCTGACCTTCATGGGCAGCCAGGTGCCCGCCGGCTGGGCGCGAATGCTTGCGATCAGGGCCATGCTGCGCTTCACCGGCGTGCCGGCGACCTCGATGATGACGTCCTCGGCGCGAAATCCGGTCGACTCGGCCAGGCTGCCCGCCGTGACCTCGACCACGCGGATCCCGTCGCGGTGAGCATCAAGGCCAATGCCGAGGCGCGGCGGCGGGGCCTCGGCACGGCGCACCTCCGGCACGCCGAAAACCGCATCGGCCAGCCCCGCGGGAATCTCTGCGCAGGAGGACGCGGCCGGCAGCGGCAACAGGGTTCCGACCTCGCCGATGCCGAGGTCGCGCAATTGATGCGGCACGCCATGACCGAAGCGGATGTGGCCGCTGCCCATGATGCCGACGACGAGCGGCCTGCCGCGACCGGCTCGGTCGGATGCCTGCAGCGGGCGGGCGAGCGCCTCGGCCATCGCCCTGTCCCAGACGAGTTGCGCATCCATGAAGTAGCGGAATGCCGCGTCCGTCTTGCGCGGCTTCGCCCCACCGAATCCGCGCATGTCGGCGTGCTCGCGGTGAATGTCGAAGAGGGCATCGACGTATGCGGCGGAAGGCTCGGCCGCCTTGCCCACCCCCTCACGGTCGGCGGCCGGGATCGCCTCCCAGCCGCGCATCGAGACCGAGCGCGTCAGCGCGCGGTCGACGTTGAGCGCCACCATCGGCACACGATTGAGACGGGCGAACTGGAACAGGGGCAGATAGAGCCCGGCGGGCATGCTCCAGACCTCGTCCCATTCCGCCTGCTCGAGAAACTGCGCCTCGGTCAGTTCGCCCGCGACCCATCTGTCGAGCACGCCCTGCGCCCGGCGCGGGAACATCTCGAAGCCGATCACCATGTCGGGCCGCTGCGCATGCAAGGCGGCAAGCGTCTGCAGTTGCCAGCGGTGATGGTCGGCATCGTCGTGCTGCTCGCCCAGCAGCACGACATCGCGTGCCGCAATCGCCGTCAGGATCGCGGGCATGCCCTCCGCGCGCGGACCGCGCACTTCCGGTACCGCCCAGGCCGCAGGCGCCAGGCAGCCTTTGTCGCCGCCATGGACGACCCCCTCGCGCGCCGGAGCATGCGGCGCCGCCATGCCGAGTCCGACGCAGGTTGCTAACAGCATCCACCGGAATTTAATGCTCATGATGACAACGCCAAGGGATCGAATCCAATAGAACACTCGCAGGGACGGCGAGTTCCGGACGGCGCACATGCGCGGCGCGATCCCGACCGCTCTCGGCCCGCTCGCACTCGACCCGCTTGCCGATCCTGGAGCCCTGCCCTTCCACTGGCGGCGCGCTACACGAAGGGCGCCAGCTGCCCCAGGGCAAGGTGGTGCGCGGCATACGCCTTCCCGACACGCTGGACGTCCGCGATGTTGTCGACCGAATCGAGCTTGCGCACCTTCGCCGGATCGACCTCGGCCAGCCCGAGAGCGTCGAGCGCGCCGCGGGTGAGTTCGGGGTTGTAGCG
>JBFGZP010000055.1:0-14454 GCA_041586695.1 Thauera sp. | reverse complement strand
CGCATCGTCGTGTGCAATGCGCTGCGCGGTGCGCTCGACGCGCGGCTGGTCGTCGGCGAGGCCGTGGCCGGTGTCTGAGCCGCTGCGGCTCGCGCTGTTCGACCTCGATCACACCCTGATCCCGTTCGACAGCAGCATGCACTGGATTCGCTACCTGATCGCTGCGGGCGAACTCGAGTCCGGCTTCGACCAGCGCTATCTCGAACACTGTCGCCGGTACTTGGATGGCGAACTGGACGCGGTCGCGCTTCACCAGGTTGCGCTGGATACCATCGCTGGGCGATCGGCCGCCGCGGTCACCGTCCTGCAGGAGCGATTCGCGCAGTTGATCGAGCCCGTGCTGCCTGGCCCCGCGCGGAATCTGGTTGCCCGCCATCTGGCCGCCGGCGATCTGTGCTGCATCGTCACCGCCACCACCCGGGTGGTGGCGCAGCCCTTCGCCGCGGCCTTCGGCGTCGGGCATTTGCTCGCCAGTGAAGCCGAGATCCGCGATGCTGTGTTCACCGGCGCCGTCCACGGTTCGCTCTGTCATGGCACGGCCAAGGTCGATCGGGTAACGGCCTGGCTCTCCGATCGCGCCCTGCGCTGGAACGAGCTTGCGCACACGAGTTTCTATTCCGACTCTGTCAGTGATCTTCCGCTGTTGGAGCGCGTCGCCGAAGCCGTCGCGGTCCGCCCAGATCCGGCCTTGCGCGCGGCGGCCCTCGCGCGCCGCTGGCGGATCATCGAAAGCCTTGCGGATACGGACCCCGCGGCGCGCGATCGATAAGCGAGCCCGGAATGCTCACGAGGCCCGCCGATGCACATCGGGCGGGCCTCGGCCATGGGCTTTCGGTGCTGCGGCCGCTGCCGCCTCTATGGGGCCGCCTCCACGGCCTCCCCCCGACTCAGGCGACAGGCCGCGTACTTGAACTCGGGAATCTTGCCGACGGGATCGAGCGCCGGGTTGGTCAACATGTTGGCCGCCGCCTCCACGTAGCAGAAGGGCACGAACACCATGCCTTCGGGCATCAAGGGATCGACCCGGGCGGTGAGGGTGATCGTCCCGCGTCGCGTCGTGATGGTCATCGGCTCGCCCGGCTTGACGCCCAGCCGCGCGAGTTCGCCCGGCCCCAGGGTGGCGACCGCGGACGGCTCGAGCGCATCGAGCACCTGCGAGCGACGGGTCATCGAGCCGGTGTGCCAGTGCTCCAGTTGCCGGCCGGTGATGAGGACGATCGGGAAGTCGTCGTCGACGGGTTCGTCCGGCGGCAGCGGACGGGTCGGGGTGAAGCGCGCGCGCCCACTCACCGTGGGGAAGCGGTCGCCAAAGACGACGTCCAGCCCTGGCTGGTCATCGTCCGGGCACGGGTAGGTCACGGAGTCCTCGATCTCAAGCCGCGCCCAGGTGATGTGATCGAGCGAGGCCATGCCCTGCTTCATCTCGGCGAACACGTCGCGCGGATGGGTATAGTTCCAGCCCAGGCCGAAGCGTCGCGCGATCTGCTGGATGATCCACCAGTCGGGCTTCGCCTCGCCCGGCAGGGGCACGGCGGCGCGGCCCATCTGCACCTGACGATTGGTATTGGTCACCGTGCCGTCCTTCTCCGCCCAGGCCGACGCCGGAAGGATGACGTCGGCGAACTGGGCCGTCTCGGTGACGAACATGTCCTGCACCACCAGGTGCTCGAGCTTGGCCAGCGCGGCGCGCGCATGCTCCAGGTCGGGGTCCGACATCGCCGGGTTCTCGCCCTGGATGTACATGCCACGGATCTGCCCGGCGGCGATCGCATCCATGATCTCGACCACGGTCAGCCCGGGCTTGTCGGCGAGCGGCGTGTGCCAGAGCTCTTCGAAGGCTGCGCGGATCTGCTTGTCGCCCACCGGCTGGTAGTCGGGGAACACCATCGGGATCAAGCCGGCGTCGGAGGCGCCCTGCACGTTGTTCTGCCCGCGCAGCGGATGCAGCCCGGTGCCCGGCCGGCCGAGCTGGCCGGTGGCGAGCGCGAGAGAAATCAGGCAACGGGCGTTGTCGGTGCCGTGGATGTGCTGCGAGATGCCCATCCCCCAGAAGATCATCGCGCGCTCGGCCTTCGCGTACAGCCTGGCGATATAGCGGATCTCGTCGGGCGCCACGCCGCAGGTCGCGGACATTGCCTCCGGCGTCATGTCGAGGACATGGGTCTTGAGGGCCTCGAAGCCTTCGGTGTGCTCCGCGATGTAGGCCTCGTCGTAGAGCTTCTCGGTGACGATGACGTTGAGCATCGCGTTGAGCAGCGAGACGTCGCTGCCGGGCTTGAAGCGCACCATGCGGTGGGCGTAGGCGCCGAGCGCGAGGCCGCGCGGATCGAGGATGACGAGCTTGGTGCCGCGCTTGGCGGCCTGCTTGAAATAGGTGGCGGCCACGGGGTGGTTCACCGTCGGGTTGCAGCCGGTGAGAATGACGACGTCGGCCTGCATCGCCTGCATGAAGGAGGCGGTCACCGCACCCGAGCCGATGCATTCGATCAGCGCTGCCACCGAGCTGGCGTGGCACAGCCGGGTACAGTGATCGACATTGTTGGAGCGGAAGGCGGTGCGCACCAGCTTCTGGAACAGCCAGGCTTCCTCGTTGGAGCACTTCGCGCTACCGAAGCCCGCGAGCGCCTCCGGGCCGTGCGTATCGCGCAGGGCCACCAGCCCTCTTGCGGCGAAATCGAGCGCTTCGTCCCAGCTCGCCTCGCGAAAGTGGGTGAGCGGCGCGGCCGGATCGAACGCCGGATCGAGGCCCTTGGTCACGCCCTCGCGCCGGATCAGCGGCCGCATCAGGCGCGAGCGGTGGTTCGGGTAGTCGAAACCGAAGCGCCCCTTCACGCACAGGCGGTTCTCGTTCGAGGGTCCGTTGCGGCCCTCGACGAAGACGATCTGCTCGTCCTTGACATGATAGGTAAGCTGGCAGCCTACCCCGCAGTAGGGGCAGACCGAATCGACCTTGCGATCGGCACAGGCCGAGTCACCGCGACCGTCGGCATCGACGATCTTCGCCGGCATCAGCGCGCCGGTCGGGCAGGCCTGCACGCATTCGCCGCAGGCCACGCAGGTGCTCGCCCCCATCGGGTCGTCGAAATCGAACACGACCTTGGACGCGGCGCCACGGTGTGCGAGGCCGATGACGTCGTTGACCTGCACCTCGCGGCAAGCGCGCACGCACAGGTTGCAGTCGATGCAGGCCTCCAGATCGACCCGCATCGCGGTGTGCGAGGAGTCGTGCTTTGCCGCGTCCGGGGCCTGCGCGGGGAAGGCGGCGCGCGCGGCATCGGCGTCGAGCTGCATCAGGTCGACCATCTGCCAGAAGTGGCTGGAGCGGTCGGGGCTGTTCTCACGTGCGGGCTGGTCGGCGAGCAGCAGTTCCATCACCCCTTCGCGGGCGACGCGGGCACGCCCGGAGCTGGCGCTGCGGACCACCATGCCGGGCGTGGCCGGGCGCAGGCAGCTGGCCGCGAGCGTGCGCTCGCCTTCGATCTCGACCATGCAGGCACGACAGTTGCCGTCGGCGCGATAGCCGGGTGCGTCCTTGAAGCACAGGTGGGGAATGTGCTCGCCGGCGCGCCTGGCGACCTGCCACAGGGTCTCGCCGGGATAGGCGTGCACCTTCTCGCCGTCGAGCGTGATGTCGAAGGCGGCGAGTGTTTCGGGACGGGTAGCAGTGCTTGTCATTTCGCGGTTTCCTCTTCCCGGACGGTGACGCCCTGGCGGGCCAGCTCGACAGGGAAGTGCTTGAGCAGGCCGAGCACCGGGTTGGGCGCGGCCTGGCCGAGGCCGCAGATCGAGGCGTCCTGCATGACCTGCGACAGCCGCTTCAGCACCGTCGCGTCCCATTCGTTGCCGCCAAGCAGCGCAAGCATCTTCTCGGTGCCGACGCGACACGGTGTGCATTGCCCGCAGGACTCGTCGGCAAAGAAGGCCATCAGGTTGGTGGCCACGGTGCGCAGGTCGTCCTGGTCGGAGACGACGATGACCGCGGCCGAACCGATGAAGCAGCCCTCCGCCTGCAAGGTGTCGAAGTCCAGCGGGATGTCGGCCTTGGCGGCCGGGAGCAGTCCGCCAGAGGCGCCGCCGGGCAGGTAGGCCATCAGTTCGTGACCGTCGTGCATGCCACCGCAGAACTCGTCGACCAGCTCGCGCAGCGTGATCCCGGCCGGCGCCAGATGGACGCCGGGCTTGCTGACCCGCCCCGACACCGAGAAGCTGCGCAGGCCGTGGCGTCCGTTGCGCCCCTGGCTGGCGAACCAGTCGGCGCCCTTGTCGTGGAGGATCGGAATCCAGTACACCGTCTCGACGTTGTTCACCAGCGTCGGGCGGTCGAACAAGCCCTTCTGGGCGACGAACGGGGGGCGGTGGCGCGGCTTGCCGGGCTTGCCTTCGATCGACTCGATGAGCGCCGACTCCTCGCCGCAGATGTACGCACCTGCGCCGCGGCGCAGGACCAGGAGACCGGGCTCGGCGAGGCCCTCGGCCTCGAGTTCGGCGATCGCTTCGCGCAGCACGGAGTGAAGGCCCGGGTACTCGTCGCGCAGGTAGATGTAGATCGCGGCGGCCTCCACTGCCCAGGCGCTCACCAGCGCGCCCTCGAGGAAGCGGTGCGGCGCCTGCTCGAGATAGAAGCGGTCCTTGAACGTGCCCGGCTCGCCTTCGTCGGCGTTGATCACGACATAGCGCGGCGCGGGCTCGGCGCGCACGAACTGCCATTTCTTGTAGGTCGGGAATCCGGCTCCGCCCAGACCTCGCAGGCCCGCCTTCTCCAGGGTGGTGCTCAACTGCTCGAGGGTGACGGAACCGTCGCGGCAAGCGCTCAGCAGCTTGTAACCCCCCTCGGCCCGGTAGGCCGCGAGGCGCGGCCACCCGATCGCCTCCGGGGAGTGCTCGCCTGCGGCGAGCGTCTGCCGCACGCCGGATGGTGTGGCGTGACCGATGTGACGATGGCCGATTTCCACCACCGGGGCGGCGTCACAGCGACCCATGCAGGGGGCGCGGAGCACCCGCACGCGCGAGGCGTCACGCCCCGCTTCGAGCGCGGCATGCAGCGCCTCGGCACCTGCGAGCTGGCACGACAGCGAATCGCAAACCCGGATCGTAAGCGCCGGCGGCGGCGACTGGTCGTCATGGACGACGTCGAAATGGGCGTAGAAGGTCGCCGTCTCATACACGGCCGCCATCGGCAGGTTCATCCACGCTGCCAGTGCCTGCAGGTGACGCAGCGAAAGGTGGCCGTAGCGATCCTGCAGCGCATGAAGGTGCTCGATGAGAAGGTCGCGGGCGCGGGGGGCGTCGCCGAGCAAGGTCTCGAGTTCGGCGAGGGCCTCCGGGTCGAGCTGACGTCCCCGCGGCGTGCCGCGAGTTCCGCGCCGACCGGCTGCCGCTGGGGAGTTCGTCATGTGCTGGGTCATCCTGTCCGATCATTCATCTCAATACTAGCTCGCCGACGAGGCGGCGAAAGGCGAACAGGCAGCATCGCGGGCAGGCGCGCCACGCTTGTCACCACCGCTGAGGCCGCTGCAGCCCCTGTGTTCGCGCAGCGACTGATCAAGTCCCGAATAGCTTGTCCATGAGCCGTCCGAACCAGCCCCTGGATTCCTGCGCAGTGGCGGCCGGCGCGGACGCGCCCGGGCGGCTTGCCTGTTCCCGTGCCGCTTCTTGCCTGGGCTGTGGGGCAGGCGAAGGCTTCTTCGCGGTGGCCGTTGCCGCGCCGACCGGGGTAGATGCAGCGGCCGGCTTCGGTGCGGCGAGGCGATCGTCGAGCAGTTGCAGATAGTGACGCCGCTGGATCGAATCTTCGGGAATCGGCCCGAGGCCGACGGTAGCCGCCCTTTGTTCGAAGTGACGGCGCTGGATCGAATCGGTCGGCAGGGTATGCGTGCTCATGACGTCTCCTCTCCCTCGATGGGCCCCAATAACCAGCAAAACACATGCCAGAACTCTTTCGTTCTGGCGGCTGGATCGCGACGGGAATACCCGTCCGCTCGCCGGATGCTGCTCCGCATTTGCAGCAGGCAAGGGTCGACGCATTTGCTTCAGTGCGGTGCAGGTGCTACTTTTTGACACATAAGTAAATAAAACACCGAACGATGTTCGCATCGTGGGCGTGGCGAGGAGGAGGAAGACATGACGCGGTTACCGCAGTTGAGGGACGCGCGCGAAGAACGCTTGGCCGTGGCCCGCGAGCAATTCTTCACGCAGGGCCTGCTGCCGCAGGACCACGTTTCGCCGATCATCCTGCGCTCCTGGGAGCGATGCCGCTGTGACGGTCTCGATCACACGTCGGGCAGGGCACTCGACCCCGTCGGGCGTGCCCGATTGTCCGAGTCACGCGAACGCAGTGCGTGCCTGCTCGAGCAGGCCAGCGGGGTGATGGAGCACGTGTTCGAGCAGATCCGCGCCTCGGGCAGCATGATGCTGCTCGCGGATACCGAGGGGACGATCATCCACAGTCTCGGCGATCCCGGTTTCGTCGATCGGGCCGAACGCGTGTCGCTGCAACCGGGCGCATGCTGGAGCGAACAGCTGCGGGGCACCAACGGTATCGGTACCGCAATCCTGGAACGGGGGCCGGTCGAAGTGCTCGGTTCGGAGCATTACCTGGACCGGAACGGTTTTCTCGCCTGCAGCGGTTCGCCGATATTCGACGCCCATGGCGAGCTTGCCGGTGTGTTCGACATCTCGGGCGACTGCCGCACACCACAGCGGCACACACTCGGACTCGTCAGACTTTCCGTACAACTGCTCGAGAAGCGGATGTTCGAAACGGAGTTCGCTCGTGACATCCTGATCGCCGTCCACGCCCGTCCCGAGTATATCGGCAGCCTGCAGGAGGGGCTGATCGCAGTGGACTCCGAAGGGCGCATCCTCGGCACCAATCCGGCCGCACGTGAGGTTCTCGCGAGCGTTGCCGGGCAGGGTGGCAAGGCCGACTTCGCCGATCTGTTCAAGTTGAGCCTGGGCGGCATTCTGGATCGCTCCAGGAGCGTACCCAGTTCCCTGCTCAAGCTCGACCTGCGCAAGGGCGGCGCGCTCTACGCGCAGGTACGCAGTGTGCGCCCGCTGGTCATGGCGAATGCGCGAACGGAAGACAAGCCCGAGGAGCGGGCGAAGACCGAGGACGCGCCCGTGCGCGTGCCGGCGGTCGAGGACTTCGAAAGCCGCCTGACGCTGGATTCCCTCGCCACCGGTGACGAACACCAGCAGCGCGCCGTCAGTCGCGCGAAACGCATCGGCGGCAAGGACATTCCGCTGCTGATCCAGGGCGAATCGGGCGTCGGCAAGGAATTGTTCGCGCGCGCCTTCCACAACAGCAGTGCACGCGGCCAGGGGCCGTTCGTCGCGCTCAACTGTGCCGCCATTCCGGAGAACCTCATCGAATCCGAGCTGTTCGGCTATGCCGGCGGGGCCTTTACCGGCGCACGCCGTGAGGGGGCTGTCGGCAAGGTCCAGCAGGCCGATGGCGGCACGCTGTTCCTGGACGAGATCGGCGACATGCCGCTCGCCATGCAGACCCGCCTGCTGCGCGTGCTGCAGGAGCGCAGCGTGACGCCGGTGGGCTCGATGAAGCTGATCCCGGTGGATATCTCGCTGGTCTGCGCGACCCACCGGGTGCTGCGCGAAGCGGTGGCGAGCGGCGAGTTCCGCGAGGATCTCTACTACCGCGTAAACGGCCTGACGATTACCCTGCCGCCGCTGCGCGAGCGCAGCGACATCGCCCATATCGCGATGCGGATCCTCGAGTCTGAAGCGCCGCACCTGCACAGTGGCAACATCACCATCAGTGGCGAGGTGATGCGCTTCTTCGAGCGCTATCCATGGCCGGGGAACATTCGGCAGTTGCAGAGCGTGATCAGGGTTGGCGTGGCGCTGCTCGAAGAAGGCGAGACCGAAATCCTGGCGACCCACCTTCCCGAAGAGATCTTCGGCACCGAACCGTTCGAGGAGCGCCGGGGACGTCGCCGCACCGACGCCAAGCCGGCGCCGGCGAACCGGGCCGAAGCGGCTGCGCCGGCCGCGCCGCGCAGCCTTGATGAAATCGAGCTCGAAGCGATCTCCAGCATGATGCGCGAGGTCGGCGGCAATGTCTCGGCAGCCGCACGCCGGCTGGGCGTGAGCCGCAACACTCTCTATCGCAAGCTCGGCCGCATGCACTGAACTGGCACGCCGCTGCCGAGGGCCGTGCAGCGCACAGGAACGCCTGAAAACGCCCGTCCCAGTGGCCCCTCGGTGGCCCCTTGCAGGCGGCACACGGGCGCCGAGGCAGTTCAGGGCTGTCCGTCGTTCGCCGCCCGGCGCGACTCCAGGCTGCGCTCCTCGATCGGCAGGTTCGCCAGTGCGGCAATCACCCCCAGCGCGATGCAGATGCTCCAGACCATATCGTAGGATCCGGTGGCATCGAACAGCTTTCCGCCCAGCCACACGCCGAGGAAGCTGCCGACCTGGTGGCTGAAGAAGACGAAGCCCGACAACATGCCGAAGAAGCGCACGCCGAACACCTGGGCGACGATGGCATTGGTGGGCGGCACTGTGGACAGCCACAGCAACCCGATCACCGCGGCGAAGACATAGGTGGACATCGGCGTCAGTGGCAGCCACAGGTAGAGGACGATGGTGACGCTGCGGGCGAAATAGATGAAGGCCAGCAGGTAGCGTCTCGGGCAGGTGTTGCCGAGGTGCCCGACCACGTAGGTGCCGACGATATTGAACAGCCCGATCAGCGCCAGCGCGGTCATGCCGACGTTCGCCGACAAGCCCTTGTCGAGCAGATACGAGGGCAGGTGGATGCCGATGAACACCACCTGGAAACCGCACACGAAGAAGCCCATCGCCAGCAACTGGAAGCTGCGCTCGCCGATCGCTTCGCGCATCGCGGCCTTCGCCGTCTGACCCGCCTGGGCTGCAGCGGGAGCCAGCCCGCGCGTCAGCGCCGAACCCAGCGGCACGAGCAGCAGCGCCGCCGCGGCGAACACCAGCAGGGTGCCGAACCAGCCGAGACCGCCGATGAGACTGGCGCCCACCGGCACCATCAGGAACTGCCCGAAGGAACCCGCCGCCGCCACCAGGCCCATTGCCCAGCTGATCTTCGCCTGCGGAACGAGCCGACCCATGGCGGAGAACACGACGCTGTAGGTCACGCCGCTTTGCGCCATCCCGATCATCAGGCCGGCACTGGCCGTCAAGCCGGTCCCGCTTGCCGACCACGCCATGCCGGCGAGGCCCAATGCGTAGAGCACGGCCGCGACCCAGATCACCCGGCGAGCCCCATAGCGATCGGCGATCAGCCCGGCAAAGGGCTGGCTTGCGCCCCAGACCAGATTCTGCACCGCGATCGCGAAGGAAAAGATCTCGCGGCTCCACTGGTTGTCCTGCGTCATGGGCGCGAGAAAGAGGCCGAAAGTATGCCGGATGCCCATCGAGATACACACGATCAGGGAGGCAAACAGCAGGATCGTGAGCACTGGGCGCTCGGTCTTCGCATTCATTTCCGGGAATCCTGGTCATCGATGGGCCCGAGCGACCGCCGCCCGCGATCGACAGAATCGAGCAGCGACGATCTTACGTCAGCAGCAAGCAGCTTCGGGAGAAACTTCCGTTCGCGTCAACATGACGGATGCACGCGATGGGCTAGCCGAAGTGCGGCTCAGCCTTCCTTGAACGCCCGGCTCATGCTGTCGAGGATCGGGTCGAACAGGTAGCGCATGGCGCTGCGCTTGCCGGCGGCGATTTCGACCTGGGCGAGCATGCCGGGGATCAGCAGTCCGCGCTCGATCTTTTCGAGTTCGGACGCGCCGATCTCGATCCGAGCCTTGTAGTAAGAGCGGCCCTCGGTCGCTTCGTCACGGAAGGTGCTGCCAGACACCTGGGCCACCTTGCCGACCAGGGTGATATGCGAACGCGCCTTGTAGGCGGTGAGTCGCACCCGTGCCTCCCGCCCCGCCCAGACCACGTCGATATCGTCGGGCAGGACGCGGGCTTCGACCACCAGCGCCTCGTTCACCGGGACCACGTCGGCGACGGCGCCGCCGGGCGGCACGACGCCGCCGACGGTGGCGTACTTGAGTCCGTTCACGATTCCGTCCTGCGGTGCCAGGAGGCGGGTGCGGGCGAGCCGGTCACGCGCCACCGAAACGCGCTCGCGGGCCGCGGATGCTGCCTCCTGGGCGCGGCGCAATTCCTCGAGCAGGGTGCTCATCCAGTCGTTCTTCAACTTGGCGATGGCGACCTCGGTATCGGCCAGGCGCTGCCTGGCCCTTGCCACCTCCGCGGCATTCTCGGACAAGCGGGCGGAGCTGTCGGCGCGCTGGCTCTGCAGTTGCAGCAGGCGGGGGCGGGAGATGAAGTTCTTCTCGAACAGGCGCTCGTTGAGACGGCTCTCTTCCTCGGCATGGGCGCGAAGCTCGACCAGGGCGGTCTCCTTGTCTTCCCAACTGCCCAGCTCGCGGCGGATACCGGTCAGGCGCGTGTTGAGCCCCGCCAGCTCCTTGCTCAAGGCCTCCTTGCGCGAGTCGTACAGGCGTACCTGGGCCATCACGCTCGGTGTGGCGGCGACGGCCGCGGACGGCTCGTAGGGTAGGCCGTCGCGCTCGGCCTCGAGGCGCTCGACCAGGGCCTGCTGCGCCGCGCGCTCGGTCTCGGCGATGCCGAGTTGGGCGCGCGCCTCGGTGTCCTCCAGGCGCATCAGCTCTGTACCCGCGGTGACGGTTTCCCCCTCGCGCACACCGATCGCCTCGATGATGCCGCCCTCGAGGTGCTGGACGGTCTTGACCCGTCCTGCCGGAATGACCTCGCCGTCGGCGATCGCGCCGGCATCGAGCTCGGCGACGAAGCCCCACACCAGGAAGAGACCGAAAAAGAGGGTCGCGATCGCATAGAAGAGCCGCGTATCGAAGCGGGTGTCGGTCGGAACGACGGGCGTTCTGCCGTGGAGCGTTTCAGACACCGACACGTCGCACCCCCGCAAGCGGTCTTGTAATGGCCTGTGGTTGCAGCTTGGCGAGCACCTCGTCGCGCGGGCCGAACTGCTGCAGCTGGCCGTCGACGAGCACGGCGAGCTTGTCCGCGCCGGCGAGCGCGGTGGGCCGGTGGCTGATCATGACGATGGTCGAGCCTGCGTCGCGGGCGCGGCCGATCGCCTGCAGCAAGGCGGTCTCGCCCTCGTTGTCGAGGCTGGCGTTGGGCTCGTCGAGCACGATCAGCCGGGGCTGGCGGAACAGGGCGCGGGCGAGGCCGATGCGCTGGCGCTGGCCGCCCGACAGGGTCGCCCCGCCGCTGCCGATCTGGGTATCGTAGCCTTCGGGCAGGCGCAGGATCATCTGGTGGCAGCCGGCCATCTGCGCCGCCGCCACAACTTCGGCGTCGTCGGCCGCGCCGAAGCGCGCGATGTTGTCCCGAATCGAACCGGCGAAGAGCTCGACGTCCTGCGGCAGGTAGCCGCAGTGGCGGCCGAATTCGGCCCGGTTCCAGCTGAATACGTCGGCGCCATCGAGGCGCACGGAGCCCGAGCGTGGCTGCCAGACACCGCAGATCAGCTTCGCCAGGCTCGACTTGCCCGCGGCCGAGGGGCCGATTAGCCCGAGCCAGCAGCCCGGCTCGAGGCTGAAGCTGACGCCCTTGATCGTCGCTTGCTCGGCGCCGGGCGGCGCATAGACCAGGCGTTCGACGTCGAGCCGGCCGCTCGGAGCCGGCAGGGACATGGCGGACTCCGTGCGCGGATAGCGCTCCAGCGCGGTGTTGATGCGATCGAGCGCCGAGCGCGCCGACACCATCCCCTTCCAGGCACCGATCATCGCCTCGAGCGGTGCGAGCCCGCGCGCGGCGAGAATGCCGGCGGCGACCATCACGCCGATGGTGATCTCGTCATGGATCACGAACCACGCACCCGCCGCGGCCAGCAGCAGGTTGAGCAGCAGGCGGACGGCCTTCGCCAGGCCGGCGAGATGGGCCGCGCGATCGGCGGCAGCACTCGCCAGGCCCATCGATTCGGTCTGCGCGACCTGCCAGACGCTGCGCATCGCCGTGCGCATGCCCATGGCCTCGACGGCCTCGGCGTTCTGCATCACGCCGTCGATGCGGCGCTGCGCGCGGATGCCGGCCTCGCCGGCGGCGCGCAACAGTTTTGCGGTGAGGCCGTCGGTCACCAGGGCCAGGCCGAGCAGGCAGGCCATGCCCAGCAGCATGGCGTGGCCGAGCCCGGGATGCATGGCATACACGCCGAGCAGGAACAGCGGTACCAGCGGCGCGTCGATCAGGGTCACGAGACCCTGCTGGCCGGTCACGAAGGCGCGCACCGTATGGAGATCGCGCAGGGGCTGGCCGTTGGGCTCGGCGGCGCGGGCGGAATAGGCGATGGAAGCATCCATCAGGCGCGGCCCGAGGGCGAGCGCATAGGCATTGCCGACCCGCAGCAGCATTCGCGAGCGCAGCGCGTCGATCAGGGCCGACAGCGACAGCGCCAGGGCGACGATCAGGGTCAGCAGCCACAGGGTATCGACGCTGCGCGAGGTCAGCACGCGGTCGTAGACCTGCAGCGAATACAGGGGCAGGGCGAAGATCAGCAGGCTGATCGCTGTGCTCGCGACGGCCACGGTCATCATGGCACGACGGTCGAGATCCGCGAGGGCGGGGGAGCGCAGCAAGGCCGCGATGGCTTTGAACATCAGGAGAGGGTTCCACGCAGGTGCGAACGGGTCGAACCCGAGGCTTCATTCGGGCTGCGCACCAGGGGAGTCGGTGAAATGCCCCCCGCCGGTGGTGCGCTTCCGGCGGGGGACGATGTGGGGCGAGGGGGCGGGATACCGCCCCTCGCCCCACATCGTCAGATGACGTAGAAGTCGCTGTTGGTCAGCGCGAGTCCCGGCGTCAATTGGGCGAACTGCTGGGCAGCTGCGCCACCGATGCCGTCGACGTCGAAGTACAGGCCGCCCGTCGCAGCGTCGTAGATGATCCGGTCGGTCGAATCGTGCGCCGCTGCGCCGATGTGGAAGGCCGAACTGTTGAGACGGCCGGTGCTGAGCCCGGTGAAGATGTCATTCTCGAGGCGGATGGTGTCGTCCACCGGCGAGAAGTCGGTGATGCGGTCGATCGCGCCGATGAAGGCCGCGTCGAAGACGAAGTTGTCCGCGCCCGAACCGCCGGTCAGCACATCGGCGCCGGCGCCGCCATAGAGCCAGTCGTTGCCGCTGCCGCCGTCGAGCTGGTCGGCACCTGCGCCGCCATAGAGCTTGTCGCGCCCGGCGAGGCCGACAATGATGTCGTCGCCGGCGGTGCCGGTGAGGGTGTCCGAACGCGAGGTGCCGGTGATGGTTTCGGGCTGGGGAGTCGGCGTGGGTGTGGGTTGCGGGGCGGGCGTGGGCGTCGGCTGCGGTGCCGGGGTGCCGCTGGTGGCGGGGTCGACGAGGTCGAGCTTGACGTTGCGGGTAGCGATCGTGGCCTGCTGGGTCGTGGTGGCGAAGCCTCCACCGGAGAAGGTCACGGTGTAAGTGCCTGCAGCAAGTTCCAGGTCGTAGCCGCCAGCCAGGCCGGTGGTGGTGGTCGTGACGGCGCCGGTGGCGTTGTTGCGCGCGCTGACGGTGAGGCTGGCGAGGCCTTCGCCGATGTCGTAGTTGCGGTCGCCGTCGAGGTCGCCGAAGGCGACGCCGGTCAGGAAGGGCGCGGTGCCGGTGCGGGCGAAGTTCTGGGTCACGAACGCTCCCTCCCAGCTACCGTACTGCCCGACCTCGAAGCCGACGCCGATCTCGCGGAAACCGTCATTCAAGAGGTTGGCGCGGTGGCCGGAGGAATTCATCAGGTTGGTGTGCAGTTGCAGCACCTCGTCCTGGAACCCGCTCGGTGCGCGAGTGCTCATCCAGGCGATGTTCTCACCCCAGGCCCACGAGCCGGTGAAGGAATAGCCCGCGGCCTTCATGCGGTCGCCCGCGCTCGAGCCATTGGCCCCGGTATGCGAGAAAGTGTCGGTCGCGATCATCCAGGCACTGTGATCTTCGGCCGATTCGTTGAGGTCGCCGTCGAAGGCGAGCGGCTGCGCGCCCACCCTGGCGCGCTCGGCATTGATGAGTTCGAGCATGTACTGCTCGTAGGCATTGGCTTGAGACATGAGCGTTGTTCCAGTCTTGTTCATTCGGAAAATGGAAGGAGCCGGAGCCCTCGGCGGCGATCGGAGAGCCGATCTCGTGCCGCGCTCAAGCCTTCTTCAACGCGATTGTCCCCGAGGCGGCGGGCGCATTCGACACCACCGATCCGATGCTGCACACCGTTGATCGGCCGCGCAAATGTAAGAAAACTCGGCCGCCGCCCGCGCGAATCTGGATGTCATGAAAGGCACAAGGGCCGTGAAGCCGCGCCAGCGCTTGTTCTGCGCGAGGGGCTCGAACTCAGAACATGCCCATTTCGAGGCGTGCGGCCTCGCTCATCATTTCACGGCTCCAGGGCGGGTCCCACACGAGGTCGACCTCGGCATCG
>JBFGZP010000054.1:0-14477 GCA_041586695.1 Thauera sp. | reverse complement strand
GCTCGCGAACATGGCCGCTGCGCTTAAGAACTAGGAGCATACATATATGCAACTCAACCCCTCTGAAATCAGTGATCTGATTAAGAGCCGGATCCAGAATCTGCAGCTCGCCGCCACGTCGCGGAACGAGGGCACGGTGGTTTCCGTCACTGACGGCATCATCCGCGTTCACGGCCTTACCGACGTCATGCAGGGCGAGATGCTGGAATTCCCCGGCAGCACCTTCGGCCTCGCGCTCAACCTCGAGCGCGATTCTGTCGGTGCGGTCGTGCTCGGCGAATACGAGCACATCACCGAAGGCGACACTGTCAAGGCTACCGGGCGCATTCTCGAAGTGCCCATCGGCCCCGAGCTGATCGGTCGCGTCGTAAACGCGCTGGGTCAGCCGATCGACGGCAAGGGCCCCATCAACGCCGCGCTCACCGACAAGATCGAAAAGGTCGCCCCGGGCGTCATCGCCCGGCAGTCCGTTTCGCAGCCGGTGCAGACCGGTCTGAAGTCGGTCGACTCCATGGTGCCGATCGGCCGCGGCCAGCGCGAGCTGATCATCGGCGACCGCCAGACCGGCAAGACCGCGGTCGCGGTTGATGCAATCATCAACCAAAAAGGCCAGGACATGTTCTGCGTCTACGTGGCGATCGGGCAGAAAGCCTCGACCGTCGCCAACGTGGTGCGGGCGCTGGAAGAGCATGGTGCGATGGAATACACCATCGTCGTCGCTGCCACCGCTTCCGAATCGGCCGCCATGCAGTACCTGTCGGCCTACGCCGGTTGCACGATGGGCGAGTACTTCCGCGACCGCGGCATGGATGCGCTGATCGTCTATGACGATCTGACCAAGCAGGCCTGGGCCTACCGCCAGGTGTCCCTGTTGCTGCGTCGTCCGCCGGGCCGTGAAGCCTACCCGGGCGACGTGTTCTACCTGCACTCCCGCCTGCTCGAGCGCGCCGCGAGGGTGAACGCGGATTACGTCGAAGCCTTCACCAAGGGTGAGGTCAAGGGCAAGACGGGGTCGCTGACCGCGTTGCCGATCATCGAAACGCAGGCCGGCGACGTGTCCGCCTTCGTGCCGACCAACGTGATCTCGATTACCGACGGCCAGATCTTCCTCGAGACGGACCTTTTCAACGCCGGTATCCGGCCCGCCATCAACGCCGGTATCTCGGTGTCGCGTGTGGGTGGTGCGGCGCAGACCAAGGTCGTCAAGAAGCTGTCCGGCGGTATCCGTACCGACCTCGCGCAGTATCGCGAACTTGCGGCATTCGCGCAGTTCGCGTCCGACCTCGACGACGCCACCCGGAAGCAGCTCGAGCGTGGCCGCCGTGTCACGGAACTGATGAAGCAGGCACAGTACGCGCCGCTGTCGATCGCCGAACTCGCCGTCACCCTGTACGCGGTGAACCACGGCTATTTCGACGACGTCGACGTGAGCCGTGTCCTTGCTTTCGAGACAGCGGTTCAGCAGTACGTCGAGACCAAGCACCCCGATCTCATCTCCAAGATCATGAAGACCCGCGAACTCGATGCCGAAGGCGAGAAGACGCTGGCTGCCGCGATCGCCGAGTTCAAGAAAGGCTGGGCTTAAGCCTGCGGACGGAGACGGAATATGGCTAGCGGTAAGGAAATCCGAACCAAGATCAAGAGCGTGCAGAACACGCGCAAGATCACCAAGGCCATGGAGATGGTGGCCGCGTCCAAGATGCGCAAGGCGCAGGAGCGGATGCGCGCTGCCCGACCCTTTGCCGAGAAGGTCCGCCAACTCGCCGCGAACCTGTCCCAGGCCAATGTGACCGATTACAAGCACCCTTTCCTGGTCCACAAGGACCAGATCAAGAGGGTGGGGCTGATCCTGGTGACCACTGACAAGGGTTTGTGTGGTGGCCTCAACACCAACGTCCAGCGCGTCGCGCTCAACGGCATGAAGGAGTGGGACGCCGCCGGCGTCAGTGAGATCCGGGCCTGCTGCATCGGCAACAAGGGTCTCGGCTTCATGCAGCGCATGGGCGCCAAGGTGGTGTCGAATATCACGCACCTCGGTGATACGCCGCACCTCGAAAAGCTGATCGGTCCGGTCAAGGTGATGCTCGACGCGTTCCAGAACGATGAGCTTGACGCGGTATACGTGGCCTACACCCGCTTCATCAACACGATGAAGCAGGAACCCGTGCTCGAACAGTTGCTGCCGCTCAGCGGCGAGAAGATGGGCACGCCCGACAGTTCGTGGGACTACCTCTACGAGCCCGATCCGCAAGTCGTCATCGACGAATTGCTGACGCGTTACGTCGAGGCTCTGGTGTTTCAGGGGGTGGCCGAGAACATGGCGTCCGAACAGAGCGCGCGCATGGTGGCGATGAAGGCCGCGTCCGACAATGCCAAGACCGTGATTGGCGACCTCCAGCTGGTCTACAACAAGACCCGCCAGGCTGCGATCACGAAGGAACTGTCGGAAATCGTCGGCGGCGCCGCTGCGGTCTAACGGATTATTGATTTAAGGAAACGACGATGAGTCAAGGTACGATCGTTCAGTGCATCGGCGCGGTGGTGGACATCCAGTTCCCGCGCGAAGCGATGCCCCGTATTTATGAGGCGCTGAAGCTCGAGGACGCGGGCGGTTCGTTTGCCGAAGAGGGTCTGACCTTCGAGGTCCAGCAGCAGCTCGGCGACGGTGTGGTGCGCACGATTGCCATGGGTTCGTCCGATGGCCTGCGGCGCGGCATGAAAGTGGCTGCCACCGGCGCCGGCATTTCGGTTCCGGTCGGTGAGGGCACGCTCGGCCGAATCATGGACGTGCTGGGTCGGCCGATCGACGAAGCCGGTCCGATCGAAAGTGACGAGCTGCGTCAGATTCACCAGAAGGCACCGAAGTTCGATGAGCTCTCCCCGTCGGTGGAACTGCTCGAGACCGGCATCAAGGTTATCGACCTGATCTGCCCGTTCGCCAAGGGCGGCAAGGTCGGCCTGTTCGGCGGCGCCGGCGTGGGCAAGACGGTGAACATGATGGAACTCATCAACAACATCGCCAAGCAGCACGCCGGCCTCTCGGTATTTGCCGGGGTGGGTGAGCGGACCCGCGAAGGGAACGACTTCTACCACGAGATGAAGGACTCCAACGTTCTCGACAAGGTCGCGATGGTGTTCGGTCAGATGAACGAGCCCCCGGGCAACCGTCTGCGCGTGGCGCTGACCGGGCTGACGATGGCCGAGCGTTTCCGTGATGATGGCCGCGACATCCTGTTCTTCGTCGACAACATCTACCGCTACACCCTGGCCGGTACCGAAGTGTCTGCACTGCTCGGTCGTATGCCTTCGGCGGTGGGTTACCAGCCGACGCTTGCGGAAGAAATGGGCCGCCTGCAGGAGCGCATCACCTCCACCAAGGTCGGTTCGATCACCTCCATCCAGGCCGTGTATGTGCCCGCGGATGACTTGACCGACCCGTCCCCGGCGACGACCTTCCTCCACCTCGACTCCACCGTCGTGCTGTCGCGTGACATCGCTGCCCTGGGTATCTACCCGGCGGTCGATCCGCTCGACTCCACCTCGCGCCAGCTCGACCCGCTGGTCGTGGGCGAAGAGCACTACAACGTGGCCCGTCAGGTGCAGCAGACGTTGCAGAAGTACAAGGAACTGCGCGACATCATCGCGATTCTGGGTATGGACGAACTGTCGCCCGAAGACAAGCTCTCCGTTGCCCGCGCGCGCAAGATCCAGCGCTTCCTGTCGCAGCCCTTCCACGTCGCGGAAGTGTTCACCGGTTCGCCGGGCAAGTACGTCTCGCTCAAGGACACGATCGCAGGCTTCAAGATGATCGCGAGCGGCGAGTGCGACCACATGCCGGAGCAGGCGTTCTACATGGTCGGCAACATCGAAGAGGCCATGGAAAAGGCGAAGAAGCTCCAGTAATCCGCCTGCCCGCGCGGCGCCTCGGCGTCGCGCGGATTTGATAAGGAAACACTATGGCTATGACGGTACATGTCGACATCGTCAGCGCGGAAGAGCAGATCTTTTCCGGGCTGGCAGAGTTCGTCGTCCTGCCCGGCGAGGCGGGTGAGCTCGGCATCATGCCAGGCCACATGCCGCTGATGACCCGGATCAAACCTGGTGCGGTGCGAGTCAGGGTTCCTAACCAGGCGGAAGAAGAGCTGGTTTTCGTCGCCGGTGGCATGCTCGAAGTGCAGCCGGGTCTGGTGACGGTCCTCGCCGACACCGCGATCCGCGGCAAGGATCTGGACGAAGCCAAGGCGCTCGATGCCAAGAAGAAGGCTGAAGAGGCGCTGGCCAGTCAGAGTGCGAAGATCGACTATGCGAAGGCACAGGCCGAGCTGATGGAAGCGGTGGCCCAGCTCGCTGCAATTCAGAAGCTGCGCAAGCGCGGTCATTGATCGTCCGGGGCGCCCGCGCGATCGGGTAGCCAAACAAGAAAGGCAGCCCGCGAAGGCTGCCTTCTTTTTTTGTTCGATCAGGGCGCGATACAGGTCCGCCAGGCGTCGCATTCCGCGCGCCGCTCGTTGTGTCAGCGCTCCAGCCGCGCGACGCGCTTGTCGAGGCGGCCCACCGCGTCCCGCAGCGCCGCCACTTCCTGTGCGAATCCGGGCAGCGCCGTGCGTGGAACCAGCAGGGGACGCTCCTCGGTGAGGTACTCCACCACATTGTCGCTCGCGCGCTCGATCGAACGCCAGCCTTCAGTGCCGATGCGGCGGCCGGTGTCGACGATGCGGTGTGCAGCGATGTCGCCGAGCACGCGGGAAAGGTCCTCCTCCACGTCCCAGCGCAGGTGGCGGAAGACGAAGCCGAGGGCATCGGCGAAATCGGCGTTGCCCTCGATACGGACCATGCGCATCGCCGACTCAAGGCCATCGACCAGCAGCCGCGGCATTTCCGCCACCGGCATGCGCAGCAAGACGTCGGGCTCGTCCTCTCCGACCCACTCTGCGAGATGGCCGTCGGCGGACACCGAGAAATCGATCGAGGTCACCGGGGCCAGAACGAGGCGGGCGGTGCCGCCGGCATGCGGGGTGAGACGGGCGCGCGCCCAGCCGGCCTGGGCGAGCAGGTGGTTGGTGGCGGTGAGAAAGACGCTGGCGATCATGGGCAGGGCCGGAACGGGTCGCCCCGCTCCGGCCCGGGCGCGTTAGGCAGTTTGCTGGATGCCGGCAACGAGCCAGCCGCCGCTGCCGCTGACCGGCTTGGTCAGGTGCCAGACTTCGTCGAACGGCGCCGGAGCGGCGTCGGCTTCCTCGCGCAACAGGCCGGTGAAGCGGACGCTGACGATGTAGCGATTGTCCTCTTCGGTCACCTCGACCACGTCGGCGTTGAGCTCGACGACGTCGGTGCGCTGCTCCACCGGGCCCCGTTCGGTCAGCTGCATGCGGATCTCGGCGAACATCTCCGGGGTCGTGAATTCGCGGATGTCGTCGAGGTCGCCGCTGTCGTTGGCCGCCTGCAGTCGGATGAAGTTCACCTTCGCCTGGCGGGCGAAGCCCTCGGCATCGAAGCCGGAGGCGAGCGCGGCGCTCACGGAGGCGGGCGCGGCAGAGGAGCCGGAAAGCGGGGCCTGAGCATGCTGCTGCGGCGGCACCGTGCCGGCGCCGGTCGAGCCTGCGCCGGCGTACTGCAGCCCCTGGCCGTCGCGGGCCTGCGTGCCGCCGCGGCGGAACAGCATGCGGAACAGCATGAAGCCGCCGAACACGAGCAGGGCGAGCATCACGAAGGAAGCGAGCTCTTCGCCGAGGCCCAGGTGGGAGAACAGCGCCGCGAGGCCGAGGCCGGCGGCCAGGCCGGCAATCGGCCCGAGCCAGTTGCGCTTGGGCGCCGCTGCCCCCGCCGCGCCAGCACGCGGGGCCTGCTGGGTGGCCGCTGGCTGGGTCGGTGCCTGCTGGGGCGTGGCCTTGCGCTGCATGCCGAAGCTGCTACCGCCGCCAAGGCGCTTGGCTTCGGCTTCCGGCATGCCGATGCCGAGCGTCAGGACGGCGACGAGGAAGGTGAAGAAGAGGTGTTTCATCGAGAGGAAATCTCCGAAAAGGATCGGTGCGTGGAATGGATTTGATCTTGTAGTTTTGGAATTAAATCTTGTATCCGCGGTGCAGGGCAACCACCCCCGCGCTTAGGTTGAAGTAGTCGACCCGGGCCAGGCCGACGCGTTCCATCATGGCCTTCAATTCTTCCTGGCCGGGGTGCATGCGGATCGACTCGGCGAGGTAGCGGTAGCTGTCGGCATCGTTCGCGACCTTCGCACCGATCCACGGCAGCAGCTTGAACGAATACAGGTCGTAGAGCGGCGCAAGTGGCTTCCACACCTGCGAGAACTCCAGCACCAGCAGGCGTCCACCCGGACGCAGCACCCGCCGCATCTCGGCAATCGCGGCATCCTTGTGGGTCATGTTGCGCAGGCCGAACGCCACCGTGACGCAATCGAACCAGTCATCGGGAAATGGCAGCCTTTCGGCGTCGCACTGCGCCACTGGCAGGGCGTAGCCGTGGTCGATCACGCGGTCGCGCCCGCGCGACAGCATGGCGTGGTTGATGTCGGTGAGCCAAACCTGGCCGCGGCTGCCGACCTTGCGCGCGAAGGCGAGCGAGAGGTCCGCCGTGCCGCCGGCGACGTCGAGCACGCGGTCGCCCTCGCGCACGCCGGAAACCTGGATCGTGAATGCCTTCCACAGCCGGTGAAGGCCGAAGGACATGAGGTCATTCATGACGTCATATTTCTGTGCCACCGAGGAAAAGACCTCGGCCACCTTCTTCCGCTTGGCTTCCTCGGCTACGGTCTGGAAGCCGAAGTCGGTTGTCTTGTCACTCATGATCGGTTCAGTGGTGGTGCCCGCAACCACCCTTGGGCGCGGGCGGCGGTACGGCAGAGGGGTCGCGGGTGCCGCCCTCGCGCTCGAGGCGTTCGAGGTAGGCAGCCCACATGCTGTCCCGGTCGCGACCGAGCGTATACAGGTAGTCCCAGGAATACAGGCCGCTTTCGTGGCCGTCGGAGAACGTGGGCTTGACCGCATAGTTGCCCACCGGCTCCATATTCAGGATGTCGACGTCGCGCTTGCCCTGCTGCAGGGTCTCCTGCCCGGGACCGTGGCCGCGAACCTCCGCTGACGGTGAGTATACGCGCAGGAACTCGAAGGGCAACTCGAAGCGGCTGTCGTCGTCGAAGGCGATTTCGAGCACGCGCGACTTGCGGTGAACATTGATCTCGGTGGGAAGCGGGGTCTTCTCGTCCAGTCCAGCCATGGCGGCAGCCTCGGGGTCGGGGCAATAATCATACCCGAATCCCCGGGGGGTGTTCCCGGCCGGTGCTTCCAGGTGCCTGCCGATTTCGCCGTTTCATACCGATGACCTGTCATCAAATGTTCAAACGACTGCAATACACTGGGGGCGGATCAATGGAGCCCCAGCATGTCAGCCAATATTCTGCTCGTCGAGGATGAACCGGCCATCCAGGAACTGATTGCCGCCAACCTTGCGCGCGCGGGCCACCAGGTGGTGCGCGCGTCCGACGCCGAGGTGGCGCAGCGCATCGTGCGCGAGGCGCTGCCCGACCTGGTGTTGCTCGACTGGATGTTGCCGGGGGTGTCGGGCATCGAATTCGCCCGTCGCCTGCGCGCCGACGAGCGCACGCGCTCGATACCGATCATCATGCTCACCGCGCGCGGCGAGGAGCAGGACAAGGTGATCGGCCTCGAGACCGGCGCCGACGACTATGTGACCAAGCCCTTCAGCCCGCGCGAGCTGATCGCCCGCATCAAGGCGGTGCTGCGCCGGCGTGCGCCCCAGGTGACCGAGGATGTGGTCGAACTCGGTGGCCTGCGCCTGGATCCCGCAACCCACCGCGTCAGCGCGGGAGACGATTCGCTCTCGCTCGGGCCGACCGAGTTTCGCCTGCTGCACTTCCTCATGACCCATCCCGAGCGCGTGCATTCGCGCGCCCAGCTGCTCGACCAGGTGTGGGGCGACCACGTGTTCGTGGAGGAACGCACGGTCGATGTCCACATCCGGCGCCTGCGCAGTGCGCTCGAGCCGGGTGGCCACGACGCCCTCGTGCAGACCGTGCGCGGCAGCGGCTACCGCATTTCGACGCAGACCTGAGGCGACGCCACGGGGTAGACTGAATACCTCGTTCATCGCCCCGGTCCGTGCGTGATTCATCGCCCCCTCAGCTACATCGGTTCGGCAGCCTTCGTTGCCGTCGGCCTGGTCTTCGCCGCGGCCGCGGTCGCGGCCATGATCGGTGGCGCGAGCGCTGCACTGGTCGTCTTCGCAGTCAGTCTCGTCGTGCTGGCGCTGCATCAGGCGCGACAGATGCGCCGCATGGCGGAGTGGGCGCGCCAGCCGATGGACACGCCCCTGCCCGCAGCCGCCGGCGTGTGGGGCAATCTGTATGGCGAGTTCAGCCACCGCCTGCAGCGCGAGCGCGTGGCGCGCGAGCACCTCGCCGACGAACTGGCGCGCTTCAAGGAGGCTGCACAGGCCATGCCCGACGGCGTGCTCTACCTGACGAGCGACGACAGCCTCGAATGGCTCAACCACAGGGCGGAGCAGCATTTCGCCCTCAGCCCCGCGCGTGACGTGGGTGCGCCACTCAAGCATCTGGTGCGCCAGCCGGAGTTCGTACGCTACCTCGAGGCCCGCCACCCCGGCGAGCCGCTGGTGATGCATTCGGGCCGCAGCCAGGGTCTGTGCCTGCAGGTGCACGTCATCCCTTTCGGCAATGGCCGCAGTATGGTGCTGTCGCGCGACATCTCGCAGATCGAGCGCCTCGAGACGATGCGCCGCGACTTCGTCGCCAACGTTTCACACGAGCTGCGTACGCCGCTCACGGTGATCGGTGGCTTTCTCGAGACCCTGATCGACGGAATCGACGATTTCCATCCCGAAGAGGTATCGAACTTCCTCCGCCTCGCCCACGAGCAGTCGAGCCGCATGCAGCGCCTGATCGACGATCTGCTTGCGCTGTCGGCGCTGGAAACAGGGGCTCCCGCGCCAATCGAGGAGCATGTCGATGCCGCCGAGCTGGTGCGCGAGGTGTTCGATGAAACCGGCCTGCTGTCGGCGGGGCGCCATCAGCTGCGGCTTCAGCTCGAGGGCGGCGGCGAGGTGCGCGGCAGCCACAAGGAACTCCACAGCGCCTTCGCCAACCTGGCGAGCAACGCGGTGCGCTATACGCCGGCCGGCGGCAAGATCGACATCGGCTGGCGGCTGAAACCGAACGGCGGGGAGTTCTGGGTCGAGGACAACGGCATCGGCATCGACGCCGACCACGTTCCCCGCCTGACCGAGCGCTTCTACCGCGTCGATCGTGGTCGCTCGCGCGAAACCGGTGGCACCGGCCTGGGCCTGGCCATCGTCAAGCACATCCTCACCCGCCACCAGGGCGAATTGCGTGTCCGCAGCGAGGCAGGCAAGGGCAGCCGCTTCGAACTGCACCTGCCGGCGGCGCGCGTCAGGCCGAACTAGGTTCGGCCTCGTAGCTGCACCGATCGAAGTTGGTGCCGCGGATCAAGAGCTTGTCGAGCCGGAGCAGGCGGGTCTTGCCGTCGGCAAGGATCTCGATCACGCGCCCGGACTGGAACCAGAAGCCTGGCAGGATCAGCGAGGCACCCTGCTTCATGGCGGGCGAGGCAGGCAGCATGAAGGCCTGCTGATAGGGCTGGCGCGCGCCGCTCCCCGTGGCCCGCGCCGCAACCAGGCGGGGCAGACCCGCCAGCACATGCACGCCGGCTTCCATGATGCCGTCGGCACGGTACATCAGCCAGCTGATCTGGCCGAGCAGATAATGTTCGCCGTCCTGCGGCCGCACGGCGACCAGCTGGCTGTGTTCCAGGCGTTCGCCCCTGACGGCGCGGCGCACGCGGAAGCCGCCGACGGATTGATCGAGCAGTTGCCAGTGTTCGCAGGCGAGACCGAGCTTTTCGGCTGCCTGCCGATGGCGCTCGCGCGCGTCCGGCCCGTCTTCGGCCTCGGCGGCGCGTTCGCCGAAGGTGAACAGCGAGATGTCGTGGCGCAGGTTGGATTTCGCCGCCTCGACGCGGGGCTGCTCGAACACCTTTCCCTCGACGGCGAAGCCGATGCCGAGCCAGCTGGCGGTGAGCTCGAGCTCTCCGCTGGTATTGCGCCGCGGGAACCGCCTGCCGGCCGAGGCGAGGCCCCATGGGCGATACAGCGAGAGCAACAGGCGCGCGCTGCCATCGATCGGGCAGTCATCACCGAGGCCGAGGGCGGCGGGCTTCACGCCACGCTTGAACTGGGCGAACACGGCCTGGATCTGGCTTGCCAGCGTGCTGCCCTCGAAGCGCAGCAGGCTCGGGCTGCGGGCGATCAGGCCGAGCGGACGCAGGCCCTGGTCGCTGGCGAAATCGACGCCATAGGCGGTCGGCTTTTGCTGTTCGACCTCGGTGCTGAGGGTGCAGTAAGGGGCGAAGCGCTGTGCCCAGCGGAAGATCCAGGTCAGCTCGCGCTCGCTGCGTCCATAAGGGTTGGCGAGTTCGACGAGCAGGACCGAAATGTAGGCCTCGAGCGGACTTTGGGCCTTCCACACGTCGTTGAGCCCGTCGCCCACCCGCACCTTGTGCAGGGCGGTCTTCACCGCGGCGGAATAGGCCATGTGAACCGCGGCCCAGCAGCCGGCGGGAACCGAGCGGTGCGCGCGGAAATACTCGAGCAGCTCCATGCCGGCGTAATGCACCTGGCGCTGTGCCAGCAGCGCGCGCTGATCCTCGAGCGTGTGTTGCTCGGCGTCGCGCTTGGCGATCGAGGCGTAGGACTTGGCGATGTGGTTCCACAGCCGGACGACGCGGCTCAGGGTCTCGTTCTCGTCGCTGTCGGGCGGTAACGGGTGCGCCGCGTAGCGCTTGGCCATCTCGTTCTGCGTGAATGCCAGCATCTCGCGCGCGGCCTCGAGCACCTCGAGGTGCTGGTTCGGCGGCGGTGCGGCTTCGAGCAGGCTGTCGACCATGGTGCACAGCGTTGCATGGGTCGTCTTCACATCGACCGGATGCAGTCGCTGCAGCAGATCCAGGCACTCTGCGGGCTTGCTGAAATCCATTGTTGCTCCGTGTATTCCTTGGGCGCTTGTTGTTGTTGGTTCGCGCTTCACTTGTTTCGTGCGGCGGCCAGTTCGGCATCGATCGCCGCCGCGATTGCGGCGCGCGCCGGCGCCGCGTGGGCGACGCCGCTGCGTTGCGGCGTGCCCCAGACCGACTCCGGAAAGTGGCGATCGTCGCGGAAGCGCGGAATCACGTGCCAGTGCAGGTGCGGCACCATGTTGCCGAAGCTGGCGAGGTTCATCTTGTCCGGCTTCATCAGCGCGCGCAGTGCGGCTTCAGTCGCCATCACCACGTCGAGCACATGCCGGCGGTTGTCCGCGCCCAGATCGGTCATCTCCGCCACATGCTCGCGCCACAACACGCGACAGAAGCCGGGGTGGGCGTCGTCGTCGACGCTGATCACGCGGCAACGGTCGTCTTCCCAGATCACCGGATCGGGTGGCAGAGCACACAGCGGGCAGTCCATGCGAGACCTCGTCGGGGTGAATCGGGCGACCGTCGACTCTACCGCGTCGGCATCGCCGTGCGTAAGGAACAGTTGCGCACTCAGCATTTTTGTTGCGGGTAGGGCTGGGCGACCGTGCCCGTCGCGCCGAGTTCGGCCGGCGCGCCGTCGTGAAAGGCCACCAGGTTGCCGGGCGGGATCTGCTCCCATACCTCGTTGTCGGTAAGCGGCGTGGTGACGATGACCGCCACCCGGTCCGATGGCGTGGTGACGGTGTTGAAATCCACCGTGACGTCCTCGTCCGACAGATGGGCGACCGGGAAGGGTGCCTTGCGCACGATGTAGCACAGCCGCGACGAGCAGTGTGCGAACAGCCACTGGCCGTCCGACAGCAGGAAGTTGAATTCGCCCTGGCTGCCGATCTCGATCGCCAGTTCGCGCAGCGCTCCGTGCAGCGCCTGCGGTGCCGGCGCGCCGGCGGGAAAGCGCTGCGCGAGCACATCCAGGATATGGCAGAACGAGAGCTCCGAATCGGTGGTGCCGACCGGCAGGAAGCGGCCCGACAGCGTCGGCGCGTAGTCCCTGAGGTTGCCGTTGTGGGCGAAGATCCAGTAGCGGCCCCACAGCTCGCGCTGGAAGGGGTGGGTGTTCTCGAGCTTGACGTCGCCCTGTGTGCCCTTGCGGATGTGGGCGATGACGTTGAGCGAGCGGATCGGATAATGTTTCACCAGCTCGGCCACCGGCGAATCGACGCTGGGGCGGGGGTCGAGGAAGACACGCGCGCCGGCGCCCTCGAAGAAGGCGATGCCCCAGCCGTCGCGGTGGTGATCGGTGAGGCCGCCACGTGCGCGAAAGCCGGCGAAGGAAAAGCAGATATCGGTCGGCACGTTGCAGTTCATACCGAGCAGCTGGCACATCGGGCGGTCTCCGGTTCGGCGGGTATCAGGCGAAAGTATAGCGAACCTGCCCGGGCGCCCGGCGGCCGTGTGCGAGGTCAGAACCCCGCCCGCGAGCGGTCAGGGCGCAGGCGGTGCGGCAAGCCCGGAGGGCGCTGCGCTGGCGGCCAGGTGACGATCCACCGCCCAGTCGGTCAGCGTCGCGCCTGCCCACATGCCTGACAGCGTCACCCACGCGGTGACGGCGAAGACCGCTGCGCCGGAGACTCCGGCTCCGACCGCGCAACCGCCGGCGAGCATGCCGCCGAAGCCCATCAGCACCGCGCCGGCAATGTAGCGCCGCATCGCGTGCCCGCCCTGGAATCCTTCCAGCCTGAGCTCGCGGGCGAGGAGGGCGGCGACGAAGGAGCCGAGGAACACGCCGGGTACCATGCCGAGGTCGAAGTTCAGCGGCTGGCCGGGCGGCGACAGCACCAGCATCAGCACATCGGCCGAGGGGCCGGTGAAGGACATGCTCTGGATCGGCGTCGGATCGAAGGTCAGCGCCGACAGGCGGTAGGTGAACCACCACGCGCCCGCCACCACCAGTCCGGCGCCGACGCCACCGATCCAGCCGCGCAGCGGCAAGCGATTGCGGCTGCCGAACCAGATGCCTGCGGCCAGCCAGACGGCGCCGAACAGCAGGCCGCCGAGGTTGCCGATGCCCGACAGCGCCAGCACGTCGCGCGCAGCTCCGCCATCGATCGTCCACAGTGCGCCCAGCGCCTCGCGCAACGGCGACAGCATGCCGGACATCGATGCCTGGGCGGTGACCGCGAAGACCAGGCCGGACAGCAGCGCGCGCAGGTTGCCGTTGGCGGCCAGCACCAGCAGCCGGCTCGAGCAGCCGCGCGCCAGAACCATGCCGATACCGAACAGCATGCCGCCGATGAGGGCACCGGAGAGGCTGCCGCGGCTTGCCAGCTGGCGCACGTTGCCGGTGTCGAAGACGCCCGCCAGCAGCAGGGCCTGGGTGAGGATCAGTGCGGACGAGAAGGCGAGGAGCCAGACCGCGAGCTTGGCACCGAACTGGGCGCGTGCGACCTCGATCACCGCCGAGCGCAGGCAGAAGCGCGAGCGCTGGGCGAAGAAGCCGAAGGCCGCGCCGATGACGAGGCCACCGAGCGCGAGCGCGCGGTCTTCACCCAGCGTCTCGATGATTCCGACCAGCTCCGGCATCGCGTTCCCCAAGCCGGCATCGCTCAGCCGGCGCGTCAGCATTCACGAATATAAGAATGTGACGAAACAGGGCCTGGTGGCGTTGACGGGGCTCAAGTGCAAGAGAAATGATCGATTCCGGGCGCCCGCGTGCGCGCCGAACGCCCGGCGCGCGGGTCCCGCGCTCAGCCCTCGAGTTTCTTGCGCAGGATCTCGTTGACCTGGGCGGGACTGGCCTTGCCCTTGCTGGCCTTCATCACCTGGCCGACGAGGGCGTTGAAGGCCTTGTCCTTGCCTGCGCGGAACTCGTCGACCGACTTCTGGTTGGTGGCCAGCACCTCGTCGATCATGGTCTCGATCGCGCCGCTGTCGGTCACCTGCCTGAGGCCCTGGCGGTCGATGATCTCGTCGGCGCTCGCGCCGTCGGCGTTCCACAGCGCTTCGAACACCTTCCGGCCGATCGCGTTGGAGATCGTGCTGTCGGCGATCCGCGTCACCAGTCCGGCCAGCTGCAGCGGCGATACCGGCGAGGCCGTGATGTCGAGTTCGGCCTTGTTCAGGCGCGCGGCGAGCTCGCCCATGACCCAGTTGGCGCAAAGCTTGGCGAGCGGCGCGCCGGCGGCGGCGACGGTGGCCTCGAAGAAGTCGGCGATTTCCTTCGAGGCGGTGAGCGTGGTGGCGTCGTAGGCCGACAGGCCCCAGTCGCCGATGAAGCGCGCCTTCATCGCCTCGGGCAGTTCGGGCATCGCCGCCAGCACGCGCGCCTTCCACTCGGGCGAGATCACCAGCGGCAGCAGGTCGGGGTCGGGGAAGTAGCGGTAGTCGTGGGCGTCTTCCTTCGAGCGCATCATGCGCGTCTCGCCCGTGTCGGGGTCGAAAAGCACCGTGGCCTGCTGG
>JBFGZP010000053.1:0-14536 GCA_041586695.1 Thauera sp. | reverse complement strand
GCGCGTGCTGATCATCGGCGGCGAGGTCGTGCCGTATTCGCTGGCGCGCATGCTCAAGGCCGGTGAGACGCGCGCCAACCTGGCCACCGGCGGGCGCGGCGTGGCGATGCCGCTGACCGCGCGCGAGCGCGAGATCGCCGAATACCTGGCGCCGATCCTGTGGGGGCGCGGCCTGCTGATCGTCGGGCTGGACCTGATCGGCGGCTATCTCACCGAGATCAACGTCACCAGCCCGACCTGCATGGCCGAGATTGCCGAACAGCAGGGTTTCGATGTTGCCGCGCTGGTGATCGACAAGCTGGAACTGGCCTGCGCCTGATGCGCCGTGCCGCTGTTTCCGCCCGCCTCCGGGCGGGCCTGGTGCTCGTGTGTTGCGCGCTGCTGCTGGCCGCATGTTCCCGCCAGCAGGTGTTCCGCCATGAGGCCTTCGTGTTCGGCACCCGGGTCGATGTCGCCGTCTATGGCGAGGACCAGGCCCAGGCCGATGCCGCCGCGGGCGCCGTGCTGCGCGAGTTCGACCGCCTGCATCGCGCCTACCATGCCTGGGAGCCGTCCGAACTCACCGCGCTGAACGAGGCCATCGCCCGCGGCGAGCCGGCTGTCGTTTCCGACGAGCTCGCCGCGATGCTGAAGGACGCCCAGCGCATCGCCGCCACCGGCGACGAACTCTTCGATCCTGCGCTCGGCGGCCTGATCGCCCTGTGGGGCTTCCACTCCGACACCTTCGTGCCGCAACGGCCCGATCCGGTGCAGCTGCAGGCCCTGCTCGACGCACGGCCGCGCATGGCAGACCTCGTCATCGACGGCAGGCATGTCGCCAGCCGCAACCGTGCGGTGCAGCTCGATCTCGGCGGCTACGCCAAGGGCTACGCCCTCGACCGCGCCGCTGCCATCCTGCGCGGCAAGGGGGTGGCGAACGCGCTGATCAACATCGGCGGCAACGTCATGGCGCTGGGCAAGAAGGGCGATCAGCCCTGGCGTATCGGCATCCAGCATCCGCGCGAACCCGGCCCGCTGGCGACCTTGCCGCTCTACGACAGCGAAGCCGTCGGCACTTCGGGTGACTACCAGCGCTATTTCGAGCTCGACGGCGTGCGCTACGCTCATCTGCTCGACCCCCGCAGCGGCCAGCCCGCCCATGGCACACAGTCGCTCACCGTGCTGGTCACGCCGCGCGAGGCCGCCGGCACGCTGTCGGATGCGGCGAGTAAACCGGCCTACCTTGCAAACGAGGGCTGGCGCGAGCAGACGCGTCGCTTCGGCATCGAGCACGCGCTGCGCGTCGCCGAGGACGGGCGCATCGAGGTCACCAAGGCTTTGCGCGCCCGCCTGCAGTTCCCCTCGTCGACGCCGGTGACCGTCGTGGACTGAGCCTCGCCGGCGGCCCCCGCAGGGCGCTGTCGAGCGCATGCGGGCGCATCGGCGCAGTGCTGAGCGCATGTGTGCCGCGGCGATGCTCGCTATACTGGCCTTGCCGGCAAGCCCGCGACGGCGGCCGGCGTCGAATCCATCAACGTCGCAGATCGCGTCGTTTGCGCCCCGGAGGTGCCTTTGCCGGCAGGTCCGCGTGACGATCAGTAACGAATACAGGGAGAAAACATGACCGAACAGACAGCGTGGATCCTGGCAATCGCTGCGGTGCTCGCAGCCGCCCTCATCGGCTTCTTCGTCGGGCGCCAGTTCAGCGGTGCGAAGGAGCGGCTCGAAGCGCTCGAGTCGGAAAACTCACGTCAGAAGGACGAGATTTCCGGCTACAAGCGAGAGGTCGAAACGCACTTCGACAAGACCGCGACGCTGTTCGCGTCGATGGCAGGGTCCTACAAGGACTTG
Organism: Thauera sp.; assembly: GCA_041586695.1. Lineage (GTDB taxonomy): Bacteria > Pseudomonadota > Gammaproteobacteria > Burkholderiales > Rhodocyclaceae > Thauera. Next base: position 12,706 of record JBFGZP010000053.1, on the reverse strand, counting down.
TTCGAGCATCTGTCGTCCGGGTACGAGAGGCTTTCCGAAGGCTCGGCACGCGAGCTGTTCAGGGATCGCATCGCGGCGCTGCTGCTCGAGGGCGGCAAGGGCGGCAAGGATGGCAACAAGCTGCTCGACGATGGCGTGAAGTCGCCGTCCCCGGCGTTCGAGCGCGAGGGCTTCGACAAGCCGGTCGGCAGCGCGGCTGCGGTCGCAGGGGCAGCTGGCGCTGTCGCCGCCGAAGCCAGTGACGCAGAGGAGCCTGCGCCAGCGGCGGACGCTTCCGCAGCGGCGCCGTCGGGCGAAGGGCGGGCCGGCAAGGCCGCCCCTGACGACGCGGCGACCGACGAGATCGCCGGCGACGAGGCGTCGCCCGCCGCGGCGGCGAAGAAGGAAGTCGGCGGCGACGCGGCCGAGACCGGGGAGGGGCAGGGGGCGGACGCCGCCGCAGCCGCACCGGGCAGCGAGGCTTCGTCCGAAGACACACGCAGCGACGTCGATAGTGACGCGGAGGCGCTGCACAGCGACCCCTCCGGACAGACGGTGCGTCGCGGCGACGATACGCGCTGAGGTTTTGCCATCAGGGCGCTGCGGGCTGCGGGATCTTCACCGTGGTTCGGGCGCCTGGGGCGTCGCCGCGCGGCCGAACTTTGCCGCGCCGGCCGCGTCGTAACGGGCATGTTTGCCCGCGTTCGCCTGGTTTTCGCCTGCCTGCTGCTGGTCCTGTCGATCGGGGGTTGCGGCCTGCGCTTTGCGTACACCCAACTCGACTGGCTGTTGCCCTGGTACCTGCGCGATTACGTCACGCTCGACGCCGGCCAGCGAGCCGTACTCGACGCGCGGCTCGCCGCACGCCTCGACTGGCACTGCCGAATCCACCTGCCCGAGTACGCGAGCTGGTTGCGCAGGGCCGAGGCCCGACTCGGCGCCGGACCGGTGAGTGCCGGGGAGCTGGAAGTCCATGCCGCGCAGGCCGAGCGCTTCTGGAACGAACTGATGGCCGAAATCGCGCCGGATGCGCGGTCGATCCTCGCCGGACTCGGCGACGACCAGATCGCCGAACTGGCCGGGCGTTTGGAGGCGCGCCTGGACGAGAGCCGGGCGGAGTTCCTCGAAGGCAGTGCGCAGGCGCTGCGGGCGAAGCGCATCGGCCGCATGGAAGACCGCCTGCAGCGCTGGTTCGGCCGTCTTACGCCCGAGCAGCGCCAACTGGTCGGCGACTGGAGCGACGCAATCGCGCCGTCCACGCGGCGATGGCTCGATAGCCGGGCCCACTGGCAGGGCCGGCTGCTGGAAGCGCTGCGCCAGCGCAGCGACCCCGTGGTGTTCGGCGCCCGGATCGATGAGCTGCTGATGGCACCGCAGCACTTGTGGTCGCCGGACTACCGTCGCCAGGTCGAGCGCAATCGCGCACGCACGCTCGCCCTGCTTGCCGACATCCACCGCCGCGCGACGCCCACTCAGCGTGCGCGCCTGGTCGAGGAGGTCGGTGACCTGGCCGCACAGTTCGAGCAGCTTGCCTGCGCCGGTGCCAGCGCGATCGCTGCACACTGAGGGGCGCTGGCCTCCCCGGTCGGCAGGCCCGATAATGCGTGCCCGACCTGCCTCGATGAGCGCCACCGATGACCCAGCACAATCAGCTCGACCGTCTTGCCATGGGGCTGATGGTGTTGTTCTGCGCCATCTGGGGCCTGCAGCAGGTGGCGATCAAGCTCGCCAGCGTCGGCATCTCGCCGGTGTGGCAGGCGGCGCTGCGCTCGGCCGGCGCGGCGCTGCTGGTGCTCGGCTGGGCCCGGCTGCGCGGGGTCAGGCTGTTCGAGCGCGACGGCACGCTCGGGCCGGGGCTGCTGGCCGGACTGCTGTTCGGCGGCGAGTTCGCGCTGATCTTCCTCGGTCTCGAGTACACCACGGCGTCGCGCGGCGTGATTTTTCTCTACACCGCACCGTTCTTCGTCGCCCTCGGGGCGATCTGGCTGATTCCGCACGAGCGCATGCGCCGCACGCAATGGGCGGGAATGGTGCTGGCCTTCACCGGCGTGCTGGTGTTGTTCGGCGAAGGCCTGTTCGGCGCTGCCGAAGGGAATTGGGTCGGCGATCTGATGATCTTCCTCGGCGCGATCTTCTGGGCCGGGACGACGCTCACGATCAAGGCGAGCCGCCTCGCAAGCGCGGTGCCGGAGAAGATGCTGATCTACCAGCTCGCGGTGTCTGCGGTCGCCCTGGCGCTGCTGTCGGCGATCCTGGGAGAGCCGGGTGTCTTCGCGGCCGCGCCGGCCGTATGGGCCAGTCTGGCCTTCCAGACTGCGATCGTTGCGACGGCAAGCTATCTGGGTTGGTTCTGGCTGATTCGGCACTACCCGGCGACGCGGCTGTCCTCGTTCTCTTTCCTGACCCCGGTGCTCGGTGTGCTCGCTGGCGGACTGTTGCTGGGCGAGCCACTGACGCCGGCGGTGTTCGCCGCCCTTGCCCTGGTCGGTGCCGGCATCTGGATCGGAAACCGGCCACCGCCGCGGCGCGCCTGATGGGACCGCCGGCCGCGTGCGGCGACCGCGCCGAACGCAGCCTATATTGATAAATGACGAACCGGGTGAAGGGCCCCGGGATATCGCCAAGCGGAGAGCCCCGATCATGCACCGTCCCTGCGTCGAGTTCTGGTTCGAGTTCGCCAGCACGTATTCCTATCTGTCGGTGATGCGTATCGAGGCGGCGGCTGCCGACGCCGGGGTCGATGTCGTCTGGCGCCCCTTCCTGCTCGGCCCGGTGTTCCTCGCCCTGGGCTGGAACGATTCGCCGTTCAACATCTATCCGCCCAAAGGGCGCTACATGTGGCGCGACCTCGCGCGCCTGGCCGCGAAGTACGATCTGCCCTTTCGTATCCCGAGCCGCTTCCCGCGCAATGGCCTGCTGGCCGCGCGGGTGGCGCTGGTCGGCGTCGAGCAGGGCTGGGTGGCGCCGTTCGCGCGGGCGGTGATGCAGGCGAACTTCGCCGAGGATCGCGAGATCGGCGAACCGGGCGTCATCGGGCAGATCCTGGACGGTCTGAAATTGCCGGCTCAGGAGACGATCGCGCGGGCGCAGGCCGATCCGAACAAGCTGGCGCTGCGCTGCCAGACCGAGCGTGCGGCCGAACTGGGTCTGTTCGGTGCACCGAACTTCCGCGTGGGTGAGGAGCTGTTCTGGGGTAACGACCGGCTCGAGGATGCGCTGGAGTGGGCGCGGCGTCGGCCGGGTGCCGGGCGGCCCGCCGGCATGGTGGCCTGATTCGATCTATTTCTTGGCGCCTGCCTGCTCTTCCTCGTAGCGGCGGATGCGCTCGTCGTAGCGGTCGCGGTCGCGCGCGGCCTGCTCGGCGCGCTTCGCCGCCTCGGCCTCGGTCTTTGCCCGCGTTGCGGCGCGCTCGGCATCCTCGGCCGATCGGGCCCGCGCGGCGTCGGCTTCGGCCCGTCGCGCGGCGGCTTCGCGGCCGGCGCGGACGCGCTCGGCCTCGGGTGAGGGTGCAATGGCGCCGTCGGGCGCCGGGGCCGGTATCGATGTCGGGTCGCCGGCCTGCGGGTCGGGCGAGGGATCGGACGGCGTGGTCGGTGCCGCAGCGGGCCCGCGCACTTCGGCGGCCGCGCGCTGGCGCTCGGCGCGTTCGAGCTTGCGCGCCTCGGATTCCAGCGCCCGGGCGCGCTGCGTGGTCTCGATCCGCCGCTCTTTCGCCTCGTCGATGCAGCGATTGACCAGGAAGCGCTCAAAACAAAGCGGCTCGGTGGCGAGATAGGTCGCCTCGGCCTCGGCGCGCAGGGCCTTCGCCTCGGCCTTCAGGCGTTCGATCTGCGCGCGGTCGGTATCGCGCTGCGCGGCGGTATCCGCCGCGGCTTCCGGTGCAAGCTGCTGCCCGTGCGCCAGCGGCGGCGCGAGCACGGCACAGGAAGCGAACAGGGTCAGCAGCGCGGTGGCGAGACGGCAGGACATGCGGGGACGGCTCCGGGAAGACATCGGTCGGGGGCCTAGGATAGCCCCTTTATCTGCCGCCGCGCGGCGACGGGTGCGGTTCCATTCGTGATCGATTTGCGCGACCGGCGCCAAGCACGCGCCGCCGGCTCGACGTCGTTCGATCAGGCGGCGGCGTCCTCCAGCCAGCGCGCGGGGTCGAGTTTCCAGTCCTCGAAGTGCTCGTGGGCGAGAATGCGGTCCTGCGACTGGCGCAGGTCGAGCAACTCGGGGGTCAGCTCGTGGCCACGGGTGTCGTAGATCACCTTCACCTGGGGCTGCAGCAGCTTATCCGGATGCTGTGCCTGCACCACCGCCAGACGCCCGCTCTCGAGCCGCACCAGCGAGCCGGTGGGATAGATGCCGACCGATCGGATGAAGGCCTGCACCAGTTCGGGCTTGAAGTGGAATTTGCTCCATTCGAGCAGCTTGCGCAGCGCTTCGGTCGGCGGCATGCCCTTGTGGTAGACGCGGTTCGAGGTGATCGCGTCGTACACGTCGACGATCGCCCCCATCTGTCCATAAAGGCTGATCTCGTCGCCCTTGAGCTTGTTGGGGTAGCCGGTGCCGTCGTGACGCTCGTGGTGCTGCGCCGCCACGTCGAGCGCGATGTCGCTGACGCCGGGCGTGTTCTGCAGGATGATCTTGCTCTGCACTACGTGCGACTTCATCTTGGTGAACTCGGCGTCGGTGAGCTTGGCCGGCTTGTTCAGGATGCCATCCGGCACCTTGGCCTTGCCGACGTCGTGGAGCAGGGCGCCGATGGCGATCTCGCGGATGATCTCCCGTGGCAGCGCCAGGGTGCGGGCGAACGCCGTCATCAAGGCGCATACCGACACCGAGTGCTGAAAGGTGTACGCGTCGTGATCCTTCAGGCGGGCAAGGGGCAGCAAGGAGTCCTGGTCACGGAAGATCGAGTCGATGATGCGCTCGACCAGGGGCTCGATCTTCTCCATCTCGATCTGCCTGCCGAGGCGGATGTCGCCGAGCATGTCGCGCACGATGAGATTGGCTTCGCGGTGCAGGTCGCGGGCGCGCGTCGTGGCCTCGAGCGTCGGCGGTGCGAGCGGCTCTGCGGGCTCCACGGCGATGGCCTCGAGCTGCCTGTCGACCTGTTGCGCGGCTTCTTCCTGCGTCGGTGCCTCGACGACATCGTGCCCGCGGACGGTGTCGATGTAGATCTCGTGAACGCCGAGCGCGCGCACCTTGTCGAGGATGGCCTCGTCCTTGACCGCGAAGCGGTTGCGCACGAAGTTGTGTTCCATCCAGTCGCAGTTGAGATCGTGGATGTACATGCCCGGCTTGAGGCTTTCGATGGGGATGAGCTTGATCATGCACCGAACCCTTGGAGGAAGGCGAAGTATGGCCCAATGCCATTTCTTCGGCCAACGATGAATGGTCCGGAGCGAGCATTGGTCGATGCGTTCAGCCCACTTGGCCCCGCCCTCGGGTCGGGGGCGGCGGCGGCAGTGCTAGAATCCGGCCCTCATCTGTCTTGTCCCCAGGAGCAATCCGGTGCGTATCGTCTGTCTCGACCTCGAAGGTGTGCTGGTTCCCGAAATCTGGATCGAATTCGCCGAGCGCGCCGGCATCCCGGAGCTGCGTCGCACGACGCGTGACGAACCGAACTACGACACCCTGATGAAGTACCGGCTGGACATCCTGGCGCGCCACAAGCTGGGCCTGCCCGACATCCAGGAGGTCATCGCCAGCATGGGGCCGATGGCCGGGGCGCGCGAATTCCTCGATCAGCTGCGCGCTGCCTACCAGGTGGTAATCCTGTCCGACACCTTCTATGAGTTCGCCCATCCGCTCATGCGCCAGCTCGGCTGGCCGACCCTGTTCTGCCACAGCCTCGAGGCGAACGCCGATGGCGTGCTGGTGAACTACCACCTGCGCATGCCCGACCAGAAGCGCGAGGCCGTGCGGCGCTTCAAGGAGCTGAACTTCGCGGTGGTGGCCGCGGGCGACTCGTACAACGACACCGCGATGCTCGGCGAGGCTCACGGCGGAATCCTGTTCCATCCGCCCGAGAACGTCGTGCGCGAGTTCCCGCAGTATCCGGTGGTGCGTGACTACGATGCTCTGCGCAGCGAGATCGACAAGGCCTTCGCGCGCGCCGCCTGACCCCCTTCTTCGCCGAGCCGCCAATGCATCGCGAACGCTTCTTCACGTTCTCCGCCTCTTGTCCCGACCGCGTCGGCATCGTCGCCCGCGTGTCCGGCTTCATCGCCGAACACCAGGGCTGGATCCTGGAAACCTCGCTGCACGCCGAGCCGCCGCAGGACGGCGCGGGCATCGGCCGCTACTTCATGCGCATCGAGATCCGGGCGGACTCCGTTCCCTTCCACCTCGCCGAGTTCCGCGAGCGCTTCCGTCCGCTTGCCGAAGAGCTGGAGATGGACTGGAAGATCACCGATTCGGCGGTGAAGAAACGCGTGGTGGTGCTGGTGAGCAAACAGGAGCATTGCCTCTACGATCTGCTCGCGCGCTGGCAGTCGAAGGAGCTCGACATCGAGATCCCGTGCGTGATCTCCAACCACGACAGCTTCCGCGGCTTCGTCGAGTGGCACGGCATCCCCTTCCATCACGTGCCCGTCACCGCCGACAACAAGGCTTGGGCCTACGCCGAGGTGCAGCGCATCTTCGAGGAGGTGCGCGGCGACTCGATGGTGCTCGCGCGCTACATGCAGATCCTGTCGCCGGCGCTGTGCGCCGCCTATCCCGGACGCATCATCAACATCCACCACAGCTTCCTGCCCAGCTTCGTCGGCGCCCGCCCCTACCACCAGGCCTGGGCCAAGGGGGTGAAGCTGATCGGCGCCACCTGCCACTACGTGACGGCCGACCTCGACCAGGGTCCGATCATCGAGCAGGACGTCATCCGCATCGATCACTCGGACGCGGTCGAGGACATGGTGCGTTACGGCAAGGACATCGAGAAGACCGTGCTCGCCCGCGGCCTGCGCTACCATCTCGAAGATCGGGTGCTGGTGCACGGCAACAAGACCATCGTCTTTCGCTAGTCGCTGCGCCGGCGCAGCTAGCGGCTGGCGGGGAGAAGCCCTCAGACGCCGAGGTAGCGCTCCCAGAGCTCGGGTTCGGCCGCCAGCGCGGCATTGTCGCCGCGCCAGGCGCTGCGGCCCTTTTCCATGAAGGTGTGGTGGTCGGCGACGCGCATCAGCTCCTGCAGGTACTTGTCGATGACGAGGATGGCCTGGCCGGCCTGCTTGAGGCGGCCAAGCACCTTCCAGATCTCGCGCCGCACCAGCGGCGAGATGCCTTCGGTGGCTTCGTCCAGGATGAGCAAGCGCGGGTTCGTCATCAATGCCCGGCCGATCGCGAGCATCTGCTGCTCGCCACCGGAGAGTTCGTTGCCCATGTTGCGCGAGCGCTGCTCCAGCGCCGGGAACAGTGCGTAGATCCGCTCCAGCGTCCATGGCTCGGGGCTGGCGCTGCGGTTGGCGGCGAAGGCGAACAGGTTCTCGCGCACGCTGAGGTTGGGGAAGATCTGTCGTCCCTCGGGCACCAGCGCCAGGCCCATCCGGGCGATGCGCTCGGTCGGGCGGCCGTCGATGCGTTCGCCGAGAAAGCGGATCTCCCCCGACCAGGCGGGCAGTTGCCCGAACACCGCGCGCAGGGTCGTGGTCTTGCCCATGCCGTTGCGCCCGAGCAGGGTGGCGGCCTCGCCGCGGCCGACCTCCAGGTTCATGCCGAACAGCACCTGGCTCTGGCCATAGCCGGTTTCGAGGTTCTCGATCGAAAGCAGGGCACTCACTGAAGGCCCTCCACGACGGCGGCTTCGTCGTCGCCGAGGTAGGCGGCGACGACCTGCGGGTCGTTGCGGATCTCGTCGGGCGTGCCGCTGGCGATCACCTGGCCCGCCACCAGTACCGATATCCGGTCGGCGAGGCGGAACACCGCCTCCATGTCGTGCTCGACCAGGATCAGGGTGTGCTCGCCGCGCAGGCTGTGGATCAGCTCGCCCATCTGTTGCGATTCCTCCGGGTCGGTCCCGGCCATCGGTTCGTCGAGCAGCAGCAGGCGCGGCTTGCAGGCGAGCGCCATGCCGAGCTCGAGCGCGCGCTGGTGGCCGTGCGAGAGCGTGCCGACGATGCGCTCCATGACCTCGATGAGGCCGACGCGCCGGGCCGCTTCTTCCGCCCCTTCGTCCAGATCGGATTCGTCCGCCACGGTGCCGAGGATGTCGAAGGAGTGACCGGTGCGCGCCTGCACCGCCAGCGCCAGGTTCTCGCGCACGCTCAGGCGCGGCAGCAGGGTGGTGATCTGGAACGAGCGCACGATCCCCGCGGCGACGCGCTTGTGGATCGGCAGCCGGGTGATGTCGCGGCCTTCGAACAGGATGCGGCCGCTGTCCGGGGCGAGCTCGCCCGCGAGCTGAGCGAGCAGGGTGGTCTTGCCGGCGCCGTTGGGGCCGATCAGCGCATGGATCTCCCCGGCAGCGATCTCGAGATCGCATTGGTCGGTCGCCACCAGGCCGCCGAAACGCTTCACCAGCTTCACCACCTGCAACAGGGTATGACTCATCGCGCCTTCTCCTCGCGCGCCTGGGCGCTCTCGGTGCGCGCGCCCTTGCCGCGCTGCAGCCGCTTGCGGATACGCTCGCGCGCGCTCATGACGCCGTCCGGCGCCACCAGCACGATGAACAGCAGCAGGCCGCCCAGGACCAGGTTCCAGTGCTCGGTGTGGGTGGAGATGGCCTCCTCGAGCAGCAGGAAGATCGCCGCGCCCATGACGCCGCCCCAGAAATAGCCCGCGCCGCCGATGATGACCATCACGATCAGGATGCCCGACTGGTGCCAGGTCAGCGTGTGCGGCGTGACCCCCAGGCTGAGGTTGGCGAGCAAGCCGCCGGCCAGGCCGGCGAGGCCGCCGGAAAGGGTGAAGGCCAGGAGCTTGAGGCGGTAGACCGGATAGCCGATGGCGGCCATGCGGCGCTCGTTCTCGCGGATCGCGATCAGTGCGCGGCCGAAGCGGGAGGCCACCAGGCGGTAAAGCAGGGCGAAGGCGAGGCCCGTGGTGAACAGCACGAAGTAGTAGAAGGCGAGGTCGCCCTCCAGCGCGAGGCCGGGCACGACCGAGCGCGCCGCGAGCGCCAGACCGTCGTCGCCGCCGAACTCGGGCAGCGAAACGGCGAGGTAGTAGAACAGCTGGGCGAAGGCCAGCGTGATCATGATGAAATACACCCCGCGCGTGCGCAGGCTGACGGCGCCGATCAGGAGGGCCGCCAGCGCCGCCGCGCCCGCCGCCACCGGCAGGGCGATCCAGGCGGCGACCACGTCCTGTTTGGCGAGAAGGGCCACCGCATAGCCGCCGGTGCCGAGGAAGGCGGCGTGGCCGAGGCTGATCATGCCTCCGTAGCCGAGCGCGAGGTTGAGCGCGCTGGCCGCCAGCGCCAGGATCAGCACCCGGCTGCCGACGCCGATGTAGAAGTCCTCGCCGATCGAACTCATGATCAGCGGATAGACCGCGAGCAGCACGGCCACGGCAATCGCCGACCACGGCCCGGGCAGCCCGACGACGAGCGGGGTCTCGGCGCTGTGGCCGGAAGCGGTGGCGCTCATGTCGATCACCCCCGCGCCGGGAACAGGCCCTGGGGCCGGAAGAAGAGTACGCAGACCATCAGCAGGCTCACCAGCATCGAGGCCAGCGTCGGGCCCAGGGTCGCGGCAGTGGCCGAGTCGGCCACCAGCTTCAGGCCGAGCGTGAGCAGCACGCGGCCGACGGTGTCGATCATGCCCACCAGCAGGGCGCCGACCAGCGCACCGCGCATCGAGCCGATGCCGCCGATGACGATGACCTCGAAGGCCGGGATCAGGATCGATTCGCCCATGCCGACCGAAACCGCCAGCAGCGGACCGAGCAGTGCGCCGGCGAGCGCACACAGCGCAGCACCGAGGGCGAAGACGAAGGTGAACAGCGGCTCGATGCGCACGCCCATGACCGCCGCCATCTGCGGGTTCGAGGCCCCGGCGCGCATCCACATGCCGATGCGGGTGCGATTGACCAGCAGATAGAGGCCGAGCGCGACGGCGAAGCCGACGCCGATGATCAGCAGGCGGTAGGCCGGGTAGTAGAGCTCGTCGGTCACCAGTTCGACCGGGCCGGAGAGGCTCTCGGGCATGCCGATCATCAGCGGCTGGGCGCCGAAGATGATCTTGATCGTTTCGTTCGCGATCAGGATCAGGGCGAAGGTGGCGAGCACCTGGGACAGGTGGCTCATCGCCTGCAGCCGACGGTAGAGCACGCGCTCGAGGATCGCACCGATCAGCGCGGTGGCGACAATGGCCAGCACCAGGGCGGGAAAGAAGCTCTGCAGCGCCTGGTAGAAGGCGGCGGCGAGGAAGGCGCCGATCATGTACAGCGAGCCGTGGGCGAGGTTGATCAGGTCCATGATGCCGAACACGAGCGTCAGCCCGGCGGCAAGGAGGAACAGCATCAAGCCGTACTGCAGGCCATTGAGCGCCTGCTCGACGATCAGGTAGAGCATGGGGGGAGCCAGGAGCAAGGAGGCAGGAGTCAGGGGGCGAATCGTGCCCGCGGCAGCGCGCGCAAGCAAGCCGGGCCGGGGGGCGGGCGGGTCCCGTGCCGCTGCCGCGACGCGGGCCTGCCGGCGTCTTACATCTTGCAGTCCTTGGCGTAGGCGTCGGTGTGATTGTCCATGACCTTGCCGACGTACCTGTTGCCCACCGTGCCGTCAGCGTTCGCCACCACCTCGCGCAGGTAGTAGGACTGCACCGGGTAGTGGTTGTTGCCGAAGCGATACTCGCCGCGGGTGCTCGGCGCCTTCACCGTCTCGAGCGCCTTGCGGAAGGCCGCCTTGTCCTCGACCTTGCCGCCCGCCGCCTTCAGCGCGGCATCGATCAGCATTGCGGCATCGTAGCCCTGCGACGCATACAGCGTCGGCTGGCGGCCGAAATCCTTCTCGAAGTCGGCGACGAAGCGCTGATTGACCGGGTTGTCCATCTCCCGATACCAGTGCGTGGTGTTGAACACGCCCTCCATCGCCGGGCCGACCGCCTTGACGACGTCCTCGTCGCCGGAGAAGCCGGGGGCGAACAGCGGGGTCTTCTTCATCATGCCCGACTGCGCGTACTGCTTGATGAAGTTGATCCCCATGCCGCCCGGCAGGAAGATGTACAGCGCATCGGCGCCGGCGGCACGGATCTGGGCGATCTCGGCAGCGTAGTCGAGCTGGCCGAGCTTGGTGTAGACCTCGTCGGCGACCTCGCCCTTGTAGAAGCGCTTGAAACCCGTCAGCGCGTCCTTGCCGGCCGGGTAGTTGGGGGCCACCAGGGCAAGCTTCCTGAAGCCCTTGTCCTGCACATGCTTGCCCATCGCCTCGTGCAGGTTGTCGTTCTGCCATGCGACGTTGAAGAAGAAGGGGCTGCATTCGGCGCCGGCGTACTGGCTGGGGCCGGCGTTGGCGCTGATGTAGAAGGTTTCCGCGCCGAAGAAGGCGGGGCCGACCCCGAGCATGATGTTGGAGAACACCACGCCGGTGGCGACGTCGACCTTGTCGCGCTTGATGAAGCGCTCGGCGATCTGCTTCGCGGTCTCCGGGTTCTGCGCATCGTCGGCAACGATCACTTCGGTGGGGAGGTCGCCCAGTTTGCCGCCGAGATGCTTGAGGGCGAGATCGAAGCCGTCGCGGATGTCGATCCCGAGTCCCGCGCCCGGTCCGGACAGCGTGGTCATCATGCCGACCTTGACGCTGTCGGCGGCAAGCGTGGTACCGCTGGCGAGCAGCGTGGAGCAGGCAAGGGCGAGACAGGTCTGCTTGAGCATTAAGCGATCTCCGGTGACGTGAATGGTTGCAGGCGCGATCTTCTCACGGCGGCGCGTCGCCGGCGACCCGCCGCCCGGGCTGCCTCGCCGCGGTCGTTGGCCGCGCGTCGGCGATCGTCACCGGCTGCTGTGGCGGCAAACGCCGGTTCCGTCGTCGCCGCAGCACGGAAAAAGGGCGCCCCGCAGGGCGCCCCTTGCGCTTGCCAGCTTGCGCGAGGCTCAGTGGTGGTAAGCGGTCTCGCCGTGGGCGGTGATGTCCAGCCCTTCGCGCTCTTCGTCTTCCGGCACGCGCAGGCCGACGAGGATGTCCGCGATCTTGAAGCCGATGAAGGCGACGACGGCGGACCAGATGATGGTGATGATCACGCTGTAGGTCTGGATCCACACCTGCGAGGCGATGGAGAAGTCGTCGCCGCCGGTGCCGCCGAGGCCGGGTGCGGTGAACACGCCGGTCAGGATCGCACCGAGGATGCCGCCCAGGCCATGGACGCCGAAGACGTCGAGCGAGTCGTCGGCACCGAGCATGCGCTTGAGGCCATTGACGCCCCACAGGCAGACGAAGCCGGAGAGCAGGCCGATGACGATTGCGCCCATCGGGCCAACCGAACCGCAGGCCGGGGTGATCGCCACCAGGCCGGCGACGGCGCCGGATGCGGCACCCAGCATCGAGGGCTTGCCCTTGAACATCGCTTCGCCCAGCGACCAGGACAGCACTGCGGCAGCGGTGGCGACCAGGGTGTTGATGAAGGCCAGGGCAGCCCCCGAGGTGGCTTCGAGGTTGGAGCCGGCATTGAAGCCGAACCAGCCCACCCACAGCATCGACGCACCGACCATGGTCAGCGTCAGCGAGTGCGGCGCCATCGATTCGCGACCGAAGCCGATGCGCTTGCCCACCATGTAGGCGCCGACCAGGCCGGCCACGCCGGCGTTG